>JAFAEB010000434.1 GCA_023424235.1 Bacillota bacterium | reverse complement strand
CAGAAGGTTTAAATCCAGTTAAGATCTGGATTGAAGACGAATATGTTAGAGCAGTAAAAGGTGGTATTGGTGAAGCAAAAACAGGTGGAAATTATGTTGCTTCGCTACGTTCACAAGTAAAAGCTCATGACGAAGGCTATTCTCAAGTATTATGGTTAGATGGTGTTGAACGTAAATACATTGAAGAAGTAGGAGCTATGAATATATTCTTTAAAATTGATGGTAAAATTGTTACCCCAGAACTAAATGGTAGTATTCTTCCAGGTGTTACGAGAGATTCTGTAATTTGCTTATGTAAGGAGTGGGGATTAGCGGTTGAAGAAAGAAAGATATCAATACAAGAAATTTATGAAGCACATAAGAACGGTAGCTTAGAAGAAGTCTTTGGAACAGGCACTGCAGCAGTTATATCACCAGTTGGAACACTTCGTTGGGGTGAGTTAGTAATGACTGTTAAAGATGGCGGAATTGGTGAGTATAGTAGAAAATTATATGATACCATAACAGGTATACAGTTAGGTGAAAAAGAAGATAGTTTTAAATGGACTGTAGTAGTAGAATAAAATATCAACATGAGCAATGTCGCTAGTTAACGTTAATTTGTTAGCCAGCGGCATTTTTTATTTTTGCTAATTTTGAACTATAATTGTATATTTTTTCAAACTAATATGATTTTTTCATACAAAACATTGATTATACTACAAAAGTTTATTTTTATCGACATCTTAATAAAAATTGTCTATTTTTTCAGCTAAAATAATGATTTTAAGATTGAATTTAGCACTTTAATACTTTATAATGTGAATTACTAAATAAGGAACAAATGCATGGGAGGGCGTATGGATATTGTACTAAATGCAGTAAATGTTGAGAAAATTTATGGAAAAAATGAGTTACAGGTTAATGCTCTAAAACCATCCAATTTACAAATTGAAAAAGGAATTTTTCATGTAATTATTGGAAGAAGTGGTTCTGGAAAATCCACATTATTACATATTTTGGGTGGACTTGATAAACCTACTGGTGGGAAGATCTACTTAGAAGGGCAAAGTATGTTTGATTTGAAAGATAGAGAGATTGCAATTTTAAGAAGAAGAAGAATCGGATTTGTATTTCAATCATTTAATTTGCTACCAGAACATACCGTAGTAGAAAATATTTTAATGCCAATACATTTAGATGGTAAAGATGTTGATATGAAGCATTTTGATGAAGTAGTTAAATCTCTAGGTATTGAAGGAAAATTAAACTACTACCCTGATGAGTTATCAGGTGGTGAAAGACAGCGTGTTGCAATTGCTCGAGCTCTTGCATCGAAACCTGCAATTATTCTTGCAGATGAACCTACAGGTAATTTAGATGAAAAAACAGGTCATGAAGTTATAACCTTATTAAAAGAATCTGCGAAAAAATTTGGACAAACGATTGTTTTAGTTACTCATGATATGGACATTGCCAAAAAAGCAGATCGAGTTATAACGATATCAGGTGGTGTAATTAGCTCCATTGTTGATAATCATATAGAATAATGAAAAGAAACATATAGGGAGGGATTAGATGAAGGCACGGGATATAGCTAGAAGTGGATTAAAAGGACGTAAACGCGATACCCTGTTACTGAAAGTCGTAATTACACTAGCATTTATATTTATAATTACTGCAACAATATATCAATCTAGTACAAATGAAACGAAGTCACAACAAAGATATGATTTATACGGTGAGTGGAATGGAGCATACCTACAGGTTGACGAGGAAAATAAAAATCAGTTTTTAACGAAGGAAAAGGTTGATACCTATGCCAATAGTACAATACTAGGGGAATCTAATGTAGGAATCCTTGGCACTTACCAGGATGAAATACATAGATTAGGAAGGATATCTTTATATAAAGGAAATTTTCCAGAAAAAGATAATGAAATTGTAGTTGAATTAAATCAAATGAGTAATATGGGATTAGACCTTGATATAGGCCAAAAAATATCGGTGGTACTAGATATCGTATTGGTAGATGAGGACATATCAAGATACATATTGGATCGTAGAAGCTACTATCTAGAAGAGTTGAATGATGAAGAATACATTGAGTTTAATAGTAATAAATATCATGAAACACCATTTGAGCAATATAATGACATAACTTTGGTAGCCTCTAGTGATTATTTTTATTATTATGTTATGGGAGAAGTGTCGGATCCCGAAGCAATTCGAAATAATGGATTTTTAGAATACCAAAAGATTACAATCAAGAAGGATTTTATCGTAAGTGGGATATTAAATACTTATTCTGATAAATGGGATTTAGGAGACCACAGTACTCCAAACTCCTTTATTACAGAAGGTGCAGCAAAAGAAATTTTTGATGCCTTTTATAATAATAATATTGCTAAGACAAGTGATTATAATTTTAAGTCTAATGTATTCTTTAAGTTAAATTCGCTAGATAATTTCGATAAACTAAAAGAAATATATAAGGATGATACCGTATACACAAATAACTACCTGGATGAGTATGATGATATATATTTTTGGGAATATATAAGTTCCTTTGGAGAAGAGGTATATGAAAAAGTATTAAATGCTATTAGTAATGGAGAAAATTGGGAAGTGTATATAAATCCTGATATTGATCCCACAGTTATAGAAACCACTGAATTTGCAACGGATACATCAATAATTATAGACATCACAGAATCGAAAGATGCCAAAGAAGCTACAATTGATACTTCTAATTTTAGGAGAAACCTGTTTTCTTATCCTGTGTTAGAAGGTTCAACAGAGTATATATTCACAATTGCTATTATAGCAGTCGTTTTTCTTGCGACGGCGTGTGCAGTATTTCAAATATTTATTACACAGATGAAACGAAGAGTAAGAAAAATTGTATTACTAAAATCCATTGGTGCTACGAATGGACAGATCGTAAAAATTATTCTTTGGGAGGGCTTATACTTACTTCGTAGTGGTCTACTATTTGGAATATCAATTGGTTTTCTCTTATCCTATTTTTCCATTTTGATCTTGAATAAAGCAAAAGGAAGTGGTTTGATTTTCAGTGTTTCCTATCCTCTTGTACTTTTAGGAATCTTATTAGGATGTATCGCTTTATTTGTTGGTATGATAGTACCAATGATTTTTGCGGTTAGAATTCCGTTGTTAGGTACGATGTCAAAACCACCAAAACATAAAAAGAGCAAAAAACATAAAGAAAATATAAGCTATAAACGCCAAAGTTTCTTTACAATATCACTTCAGTATTTTAAGCAAAATGCAGGTAAATCCTTATTAGCATTTGGCTTGTCCTTACTTATAAGTACTATTTTACTAACAACTTTATTCTTAGGGTTCTATTCCTTTAAGAATTATATAAATACAGTAGTTATTAAAAATAGACCAGACTATGCTATGGAAGGCTTTTATGGTGAGATGCCCAAATATATAGATGCTATTACCCAAGAATTAAATAATATAAATGGTGTTACAAAAGTAAGGAACTACAAGGTGGGAAAACAGTTATTCCTTTGGTATGATGGAATAAATGAGAACCAAGTTCTTAATCGTTTTAAGGAACGCTTACCAAGTAATTTATTAAGTAAACACTTTAGCGAATATAATGATACATTAATAGATGAACCAGAATGGATCAAAAATGCTTTTTATACCAGTCTATTTGGCATTGATGTAGAGGACCCTTTATATGATGAATTTATGAATGCAGTTACAGTAGGTGAAATTAATAAGGAAGAATTCAATAAAGGAAATGAAGTGATTCTCTTCGTACCGCTTACATTAGAAGGTAGCCGGATTGATGATACAAAGAAATATTCCAAAGAAGAATTATTATCAGCTACCAATAATGATAATCGTTTGAATTGGTTATTAGAACGTAGTGAAACCTATCATTTCTCATATAATAAAGCGCATAAGGATTACTACAAGATGGACCAAGAAATTCAAGTTGGTGATACCTTACATCTATCCTCTGATGATGAGAAAATTGTAAATGATGCTAGAGTTATCAGCCATACTACAAAAGAAGTAAAAGTCGGTGGAATTATATATTATTTTGAGGATGAAGGAATATGGCCATTTAGTGAAAATCCTTCTCCATATACGATTGTTGGATCAATAAGTGGTATGGAAGCAGTTTATCCAAGTTCCAAATTAGGACTTTTCAGGTTAACTCCAGATCAAATGAGGCAAATGGTAAACTCTTTATACCCATATCGTTATGGTAGAACAATATGGTATCTAGATACAAATAGCGATGAATATGCGGTTTTAGATTCAAGATTATTAGCATACGCCAATAGCTTAAATTTTAAATTATATAATTACCGTGAAAGCAATCTAGCATTATGGAATGAAGCATTGAATAATAGTATCATAATTGTATTACTTGGAATAACCTCTGCTTTAATCGGGTTAATAATCCTATACAATACATTAATATCAAAGGTTGAGCAGGAACAGAATCGTATTGGTATATTACAAGCCATTGGTGTTACTAAGGAGAAATTTAATAGACATTATATTATGGTAGGTACTGCACAAGCTCTATCTGCTTTACTTATAGCTAATGTGATTATTTTTATCGTTGTTTTTGCAACATCCATTGATAGTTTAAATGGATTAAGTTTAACATTTGTAGAGTCAATTAAATATATCTTTAATTACTCACTTTACTTATATCCATGGATGGCACATTTTGGAATTTTCTTTGTTTTATTTGCTTTAATTGTTTTCATGAATTACAATGCAGGTAAGAAAATAACAAGTAATTATCCAATTGAAAATATAAGAAGTCTAAACCGTTAGTTGTTTAGCTTATTACAAGAAGGGTGTGATTGATATCACGCTCTTCCTTGTTATCACAGTGCGCCTTACTGCGCACGTTATAAGGGTGTTTTACTAAGTACCGAAGGGAGAATTGTTATGTTAGAAGTAGCTATGATTAATTTAAGAGAAATAAATTACTTATCAATAATAGTAAGATTAATCCTTGCTATTTTATGTGGTGGACTTATTGGCTATGATAGAGGAAAAAAACGTAGGCCTGCTGGGTTTCGTACACATATTTTAGTATGTATTGGATCTGCTTTGGTTATGATAACGAATCAATATATAATTGATGTAATGCACTACAGTGCTGACCCAACAAGACTTGGAGCTCAAGTTATTAGTGGTATCGGTTTTTTAGGAGCTGGAACGATTTTAATTACTGGAAAGCAGCAAGTAAAAGGATTAACAACTGCAGCAGGCTTATGGGCTTCTGCTTGCATGGGGCTTGCCATTGGAATTGGATTTTATGAGGGTGCTTTACTTGGCTGTGCATTTATTTTTGGTAGTATGACAGTATTGCATCGATTTGATGATTTTGTTATGTCAAAAACGAAATTAGTTGATTTATATATAGAAGTAGAAACGGTTAATGGCATTAATACGTTATATGACTTTGCAAAAAAATATCACATTGATATTAATAATGTGGAAATTAGTAAAATGAAACAAGACAATGTAATTGGTCTTTTTATTACATTAAAACAAAAGGAAAAGCATGATCATGCAAAATTAATTGCATTAATAGGTGGTATTGAAGAAGTACTTAAAGTTGAAGAAATCAGTTAAGAATATAGGCATACCTTAATTATACGGCTTCATTAATTTCAATATTCTATGATAGTAAGAACTAAATATTAAGTCTTAAAGTAAATAAAAAGCTTCCTTAATAATACAGTCATTATTCATGTATTAGAGGAAGCTTTAATCATCTTTTAATATCATATTATTATTTTTCTTCTAGGGTTTTATTATAATCGTATTCCAGTAAACGATGATAGTATCCTCCAACCGCATCAAATGAAAAGCAGTAGCGATATGGGTCAATCATTTGATCTTTAAAATAGATAACATATTGAAACTCTGGATTTTTTGATGCTTCGCATATATAATCTTGGTCATACTTTCTAAATATTGTAAGCACATCATCTAAAGTAAAAGTAGGTCCTTTAACTAAATTGATTAAATCTCTTAAGAAATAATTGTTTTCATATTGTTTTTTAATGGTTTCAATACCATCACTATTAACAGTAAATTTAAAACGATTTTTTTCTAGATGAATAGTAAGATATTTTGAACGTTTCTCCATGTAGCTTTTAAACTCCTTTAAAGATGGATAACATTCTTCATTTAACTCAAAATCTGTATTTAATAAATGATTTAATAAGTCAAGATCATAATATATAGAAAAATCTTCTTTACCAGAAGAGCCTAATTTAAGTAAGCCTTCATAAATAGCCTGTGATACATTTTGCTCTAATTTATAAAATTGATCCATAAAGCCTCCAATTAGCTGTATTTCTTTATCTTTAGTATTCTAATACATTGTAAGTATTTAGTCAAATTAATATCCTAAAAAACGATTACTTTAATAACAAAGACTTTGGAATATATAAATTGCGGGATTGTAAAAGAATATTGATACAATAGGAATCACATAGGACTAAAAAAACATAGAATATATTAAATCACATGAATTGGAGCTTTATATGAATCTACTTAGGGCTTATAATAGACGATTTCCGATTTATTATTATGGGGATGTAAGCGTTCGTTTATCTTCTATGGGCGAATTAAATTTTGAAACTGAAATAGTAGCCCAGAATCTTTTGGTACCATGGTCTATGGATATGAGCGAAGATGGAACAATCTATGTCACACTTCGGAATGGAAGCATAAGAATAATACGTAATAATGAATTACTAGCTGAGCCACTAATTACCTTAGAAGCACCATTTGTAAGTCAAGGAGAAGGTGGACTTTTAGGTATTGCACTTGATAAAGATTTTAGTCAGAATCATTATATCTATATTTTCTACTCATTTCGTAAAGGAGGGCAATTATATAACCGAGTGGTCCGATTAGTTGAAGCGAACGATAAAGCTGTTATGGATAAGATATTACTAGACTATTTACCAGGAAATCAGATTCATAATGGAGGTAGAATTAAAATTGGGCCAGATAATAAACTATATATTACAACTGGGGATGCAGGTAATAGAGATGCAGCAAGTGATTTGAATAGTTTAGCTGGGAAAATACTAAGAATAAATTTAGATGGTAGCATACCATCTGACAATCCATTTGGGGATTCACCAATTTATAGTTATGGGCATCGAAATCCTCAAGGATTAGCATGGAATGGCGATATTATGTATGCATCTGAACATGGTCAAATAGCTTATGATGAGATTAACTTAATCGTTCCAGGTGGCTACTATGGATGGCCATATGTTGAAGGAGGCGAAATAGGAGAGAATTTAAATGTAATTCCACCTATGGTTCATAGTGGAAATGCTACTTGGGCACCTTCAGGAATTGCATATGTTGACAATGAGTTTTGGACAAATAAGTTATTGGTCGCATGTTTAAGAAGTAGCCAACTACTAATGTTATCTTTAAGTGATGATGGTACTTATGTAAGCAGTATTGATTACTTGTTTCAAAATCAGTTTGGTAGGTTACGTGATGTCTTTTATGGAAGAGATGGATCTATTTATTTACTAACAAATAATAGGGATGGTAGAGGATCACCTAATCTATTTGTTGACGATCGGATAATACGTATAACTCCAAGTTATACAAGGTAATGAAAGTAGACATAGGGTAGTGCAAGTAATAATTAATATTTGAACTACCCTATTTTTATGAATTGTTTTGCTTATATAGCATATGAATAGTATAAATAAAAGCATATTACCGATAGGATGATATGTTAATGCAAATAGGAGTTTCTATGAAATACAAGATTATTACCTATATCTTAGTTTGTATACTATGCGTATTAGTAATTCGATTATATGTTAAGGAATCCTTTTATACCACTAATACCCATGTTTATAAAGTAGAGCTTAATATGAATAAAGAACTACAGGAGTTAGTTAAAGCTGAAAATGAGGCATATGATAGGTTAGCTTATGAACAACGAGTGAATCGATATACGAAGCTATTTCCAGATTTGTATGTGGAGAGTATTAAACCTATTATCCAAGTAGAAAAAGTAAAAATAGCATATTTAAGTTTTGATGATGGGCCAAGTAAAGTAACCAATCAAATTCTTGATACATTAAAAGAAAAGGAAGCCAAAGCTACCTTTTTTATCATCGCTGGAAATGTAACGGATGAAAAAGTAGACTATCTAAAGAGAATGATTGACGAAGGCCATTCAATTGGAATACATACCTTTTCACATGACTACCGAGATATTTATCAATCGGTAGAAGCTTATTTAGAAGACTTTTATAAAGCATATCAGTTAATTTATGAATCTACAGGGGTTAAATCAACAATTTTTCGTTTCCCTTGGGGCAGTACCAATAATTATAATAAAAGAATTAAGAATGAGTTAAAAAGCGAAATGGAGCGCAGAGGCTTTCGCTTTTATGATTGGAATGTAAGTGCAGAAGATTCTACTGGTAGTCCAAGTGCAACACGTATTAAGCAAAATGTACTAAAAGACTTAGAACGATTTAACAGTCCAATCATTTTAATGCATGACTCAGCCATAAATAAAAACACAGCAAAGGTATTACCTGATATTGTTACTATAATTAAGGAGAATGGTTATACCTTTGATACCCTAGATAACAGCGCTCCATATCATTTTAAATATTAGCTTCACTAGCAGATTAACAACAACTAACATATCCGCATATATTGTAATTGATAACAATAATAAGGAAACAGTATGGATTATAGTAAACTTAGGATTTATCCTGCCCAGATGGAGACGCAATCATTTGGAAAAATGCAAGTCAATGTTGTGACAGAAGCTGGAGCAAGGCCAATACAAGATGCGAATATTCAAATTTCATATACAGCAGATCCTACAAGTACCATTGAAGAAATAACTACAGATATATCAGGAAGAAGCCCAGCAATAGAACTTCCTGCACCTCCAATTGAATATAGCCTAGAACCGTCGGCAGTACAACCATATTCAGAATATACATTAAAAATAACTGCTCCTGGATTTGAAACGGTTGTTGTAAATGGAAGCAATCTATTACCAGATGTTACAGCAATTCAACCAGTTAGGATGTTACCAGAGACAAATGAACCAGAGAGTGCAGAGCTTTTTGTAATTGCTCCTCATACATTATACTATGAATATCCACCAAAAATTGCTGAAGATGAGATTAAACCTGTTAATGAATCTGGTGAAATTGTTTTAAGTAGAGTTGTCGTACCAGAATATGTAGTCGTACATGATGGGGCTCCTACAGATTCAACTGCTCAAAATTATTATGAACGATATAGAGATTATATAAAAAATGTTGCATCAAGTGAAATTTATGCTACTTGGCCAGAAGCAGCAATATATGCGAATATTTTAGCTATTATGTCTTTTACTCTGAATCGTGTGTATACAGAATGGTATCGAAACAAAGGATATAATTTTACCATAACATCATCCACTGCATTTGATCATAAATGGATAGCAGGAAGAAATGTTTTTGATAATATAAGTCTTGCAGTAGATAATATTTTTAATAATTATTTATCAAGACCAAATGTAAAGCAACCAATTTTAACACAATATTGTGATGGTCAACGTGTAACTTGTCCAAATTGGATGTCACAGTGGGGAAGCAAAAATCTTGCAGATCAAGGTTATGATGCAAGCAGAATTATTAAATATTATTATGGGCAAGATATGTTTATTAATAGTGCAAGCGAAGTTGCAGGTGTACCATCATCTTGGCCAGGAAGTAATTTAACGATCGGGTCACGTGGAGAGAGCGTTTCACAAATGCAGGATCAGTTAAACGTAATTGCTGGTGTATATACGCTGATACCTAAGATTGCAGTTGATGGAGTTTTTGGTCAACAAACAGCGGAAGCAGTTAGAGTATTCCAACGAGTATTCAATCTTCCGGTTACAGGCGTCGTGGATTTTACAACCTGGTATAAAATCTCTGAGATATATGTAGCAGTTAGTAGGATTGCAGAATTACGATAAGTTAATCATGACTGATAATGTTATAATTAAGCTGCGTCAATAAGGCGCAGCTTTTTCTTTATAGATATAAAGTAATTCTATTAGACAGAGGATAGATATCTATTTTTATAATAGGTATCTTTTTTGTATACACACAATTTGCATGATATAAGTTACACTCTATTAAAAGTTGAGAATAAATAAGATATCTCATTAAGATACTATATTGAAGAATTCTTTTGACATGAGTACAATTCTGTAGTAAGATATTGTATAAATATAAGAAATAACTAATAAATATAAATTTTATAATTGACTTATTATTATTTCTAATGCATAATATAGGAGTGACTTATAAATATAAGTAGTTATGTATAAAAATAATATTTTTAAAAAAAAGCATTGCTTTTTAAAAAGAGATATGATAGACTCTTAACAATTTGGGGATCTGTAGCCGATGCATTTTTTCAAAGTTTTAAGTTAATTTATTTGAAAGGAACAGGTGGAAGTTATGAAAGCTTTTCTAATACTAGAAGACGGTAGCATATTTGAAGGAAAGAGTTTTGGTTCAACCAAGGATATGATTAGTGAAATCGTATTTAATACCTCGATGACAGGATATTTAGAGGTATTAACAGACCCATCTTACGCTGGGCAAGCTGTTGTTATGACTTATCCTTTAATAGGAAATTACGGTATATGCTATGAAGATATGGAATCAAAGAATTCATGGGTAGATGGATTTATAGTAAGAGAAATTGCAAGATATGGAAGTAACTTTCGCAGTGAAGATAGTATTAATAACTTTCTAAAAGAGAGGGATATCCCTGGAATAGAAGGGATCGATACGAGAGCGTTAACAAAGCTATTAAGAGAAAAGGGAACCATGAATGGGTTGATTACATGCAATGTAGATTTTGACTTAGCAAATGTGGTTTCTAAACTAAAAACACACAAATCCATTGGTGTGGTAGAAAAGGTAACTTGTAAAGAAAAGATTACGTATTATGGAAAAGATTATACGCCAAGGG
>JAFAEB010000427.1 GCA_023424235.1 Bacillota bacterium | reverse complement strand
ATCCCACACTTCCCCTAATTTGACTGCTTCCATGGATTTATTTGTTTTTCCAAGTAAACCATAATAATAGCCTTCATAATATTTTATAAGTGGATATTGTTTACTACAAAGATTTAAAACTTCAATTGCTTCTTCATATGCTCCAAATTCTCCATAATCCCTAGCTACCATTAAGTAATTCTCAGGGAAGTCTCGCATAAGTTTATTTAATTCTATCGTAGCTGATTGATATTCATTGTTTTGCTTATCATTATTTGTAAGTATTTTAATAAGTTCATATCTGGATACATAATCAAATGGATCAATTGCTATACTTTCCTTAATAAATTCCTTAGCTTCATTAACCCTACCTAATTTAACTAATAAATAGGCTTTCAATCCTCTTGCTTTTATATTTCTTGTATTTTTAATAAGTCCTCTTTCAATAAGATAATATGCTCTTTCATATTCTTTACGTAAGCTATCAATCACTGCTAGGTAATAGAAAGACATCTCCTGCTGCTCACTAGACCAGGTTGCTTTGTAAAATGCATCGTAAGCTTCCTCTTCTTTTGAAAGATAAAGGTTTACTAGACCTAGATTATAATAAGGTTCACTATTGTATGGATTTGGATTGCGCTTGGTAATTCTATCAATTGCCTTTTCAAAATGTTTCTTTGCATTTAAAAAGTCACCTCTTCGCATAAGTAAGGAACCATAAGCATTATTTATACGGCTATCTCCCTCATCTCTCTTAAGGCCTTCTAAGTAATAATCCTCTGCTTTAAAGGTTGCATGTCTATATTGTTCTAAATGTAGTCCACTAAGGAATAGTTCTTCATTACTTAATACTTCTTTTGGATCTAAGGTTGCTTTTGCAGCTTCTGGAATTTTCTCAATCGTTTTTTCTTTCGGTGTATAGCTTACAAGAAGCTTATCATCATTCCATACTTCTAAGGCTAATTCTGTTTCTGTTACTCCATCTAAGGCAATCGTTTTCTCAAATACATGATTTGGAGATAATAATCCAATATGCTCAAAAAGAGTTTGGTCTTTTCTCTTAAGTAAAATTCGAGCATGTTCATATACTTTCGTTCCATAAGCTTTCATGGTTACTTCATTGCTTGATACTACTAAGTTGATATTACCATGAATACTAGCATTTTTGACTTCTCCTACACCTTTATAAGGCATAAAGTATTGCTTAAAGGATTTTTCTTCAAATGGCTTTAACCATGTAAAATCCGGTTGATTATCGGTATAAACCCCTGTCATTAATTCTATATAAGGGCCATCTTCATCGGTTAGATTTCTATCCCATGCCTTACCAAAGTCTCCATTACCCCAGGTCCATTGCTTTTTACCTGGAGATATATGATGATCTGCAACATGAAGGATACCAGCATTTACAGAATAATCATATCCTCCTACAAAGTCATAATCTGATTTTTCTGCCATATAAGAAGTTGGGACAGGTATATTCTTATATCTAGAAATATCCACACCTTCACTATAATCTTGCTTATAATATACACCCGTAGCGATTGGAAATCTTGACACATCCCTTTTTCCATGATCCATAACTGCATGAACATCAGGTGGAAATATAGACTGGGTATAATCATTAACAGCAACTGCTGGATTGGCCCACCAAAGAAAAGTCTGTGGATATGGCGTTCTATTATATAACTGTCCTTCAATTTCTAAATAGGCAGAGTCAGGATATAAGGTGAATTTGGCAATTCCTTTTGTACCATACATTTGATCGACGTCATGTATTAATACACTTTTACTTCCATCTTCATTCTCAGATAAGGTATAGTCAACAGGCATAAAGGTTGTTGGTCTATGATGCTGTGGCCAGTTAAATTCAATTCCTCCTGAAATCCAAGGTCCTGTAAGTCCTACTAAAGCTGGTTTAATCACTTTGTTATAATAAACAAAATCATATTGATTTGTTTTATCATATGCTCTTTGAATTCTTCCACCAAGCTCTGGTAGAATCATTATTTTAAGATATTGATTCTCTAAGTGTACGGCCTTATAGGTTTTATCTATTTTACTATCATATATTTTTTCTATGGTTGGATATGGATATACTTTACCAGAACTACCTTGGTACACTCTTTTTTCAAGAAACATAGGATACTGTTCTGGCTCACCAATTTCATAGGTAGGAATAATTACTTCTTCTTCCCACACGAAAACATTGTTCATCATAATTATCTCTCTTTCTTTTATCACATAAATAATTCAATTTATAAGTAATCTCTTTTAACCTATTCTTATTCTATATAAAACTCTCACTTATGTCATTTTCTTTCCTTGCCAAACTTTTATGAAAACTTGCTATCATAAAGCTAGTACTCTAAATGGGAACAGGTAATTTAATTGACTTGCTTATTAGATGGAGTATAAATGAGGAAAAATATCATCAGTTATTGAATTGTAAATAGTACCTTATGTCCTGAAATAAATATTACTTTAATCTGCACACTTTATAAATTAAGCCACCAGCTTGGCTGGTGGCTTACTCTGCCCCTATCCTTAAATCAAATATGAAAGATAAGGAACTTTATAAACTCATCCCTATTAAGTTGTAACTCTTATTGTAGCTTTCATTAGAATTTCGTACTGCGAAAGGCCCCAGGGGTAACTCCAGTATTCTTCTTAAAACTAGTAGAAAAACTGGATTCACTGGTAAAACCACAACTATATGCAATTTCTTTTAGACTTAAACTCGTAAGCTGTAACATCTGTTTTGCATTTGTGATTCTTGTTTTAATAATATATTCATGAATGGTATATCCTGTCTCCTTTTTAAACAATCTGGAAAAATAGAACTCGCTTAAGGAAGCCTTTTTTGCCAATGTTTTTACCGAAAGCTCTTCTTTAAAATGCTCGTCTATGTAGGATATAATCTCCTCCATTAAGTTAAGTCTATCGCTATTATCCACTTTTATACTAAAAAATTCTGCTATTATTCTACTAATGTATGATGATTGTACTCCTTCTTGTACTTTCATTCCATTTTTATAACTTATATATATTTTATTAATTCGATCCATAATATGAAAGGAGTTCTTTAAAACAACAAAATCATTATATTGTTCTCTTAATTCATTATAAATTTCCTTGGTATTAACTCCATCAAAGTGAAACCATATGGTCTCTAAATCAGAAATAGCTTCATACCCATGTGGATTATGACAATCCATAAACACAGTATCACCAGCTGATAATTCATAGCTAGCTAAGAGATTTTCTATCTTAGCTTTACCTTTTACAATATGCATAATTAAAAAACTATTATATGAGTCTCTTTGCAAGCGATAAAAATCTTCATAATAAAAATGCCCAGTACAAGTAACATAATAAAATAATTTTAATGTTTGATTACTAGGTGTTGAAAAAAATATTTCGGAATCTGGCTTAATACCCCTCTCCTTTGTTTTCATACACTCCTCCTATAATTCGAGTGAATTTAATCATTCACAAACCTTAGGTAACACTCATAATCTTTCTAGCTCAAATTATACGAATTAAATAAGCTTATTATGTATAGTTAACCTTAATGTATTCCATAACAGTTATTATATTATATAAGTTTGCAATATCCAATACTATCTTCGTCTTCTATTCAACTGTATCCTATAATTAGAATTACACTTGTAATTTTGTAATTAGATTAATTGATTATTTATTGATTATTATTTATTGATTTTTATTTATTGATTATTATAATAAAAGTCATTAATATTTCTTACTTGACTTTCCATTTATTGTATCATACAATCGTACATGGAAAACTTATATAAATTCATAGAATG
>JAFAEB010000419.1 GCA_023424235.1 Bacillota bacterium | reverse complement strand
ATCTTTGGGTATATATCCGAAATGTTCGACTTAGGTTTTGATGCATTTTCAAAGAATAGAACTGAAAATTTCAAAAAGATTTCTAATATTCACAAGGAAACTAAAAAACTAATCTCCTCCACTCGTGACGAACATGTAGTACGATTAAGCTCCGGTATGTACCCTGTTGAGGTATCAAAAAGTATTTATTCCGTTCTATTTTCATTGCAAAGAATATCAGATCATATTGTAAACATTGCCTTCTCCATTCGATCTACGACAGGAAGTAAAACAGAAGCACTAAAAGCGATCGAGAATGAAAAGAAAAAATAAGGTAGATCAGTTTATGATTGGTTTTATAGTGAGGACTGACTTATAATTTCTCAGAAATTAGGGAAATGGAACAATATACATTGCTAGGTTAGTTCTTTGGATTTTTCATTGTATTAAACCAGCAAAAAGGCATACTGTGTGGTGTCATTACACCACATAGTATGTTTTTTTTGTCCACCAAAAGATGCGTATACTATAATTTAATAAAAGTATTAAGAACCTATTGCATAAAATTAAAGATATATTTATCTTCTTACAATTCTATTAAGTTTACTTTAAGTATCCAATATATTGTTGATATTTAAATTATTATTGTTAGAATATAAAGAGTAAAGAACATGTTGTTATATATGCGAATAACAATGAATAAGTAAAAAATATATAAATGCAAGGAGTAAGCAGATGAAAAAGAAATTCTCAATATTTAATATAAAAATAAAAAAGTTAAATAGAGTTATTTATAAAAGTAAATTTATATTATTTATAGCAGTCAGTAGCACGGTGGTATTATTTACAGGTTGTCAGAGTAAGGATAGAACTGTAAATAATGTAAATGGAGAGACTGTTCAATTGAATGATAGTGAAATAACAAATAATGAGATTACAGAAGTAGAGGAATCAAATGTAGCTGAAGTTACTCCAATAGAAGTAGAGAACAGTGAGGAAGCTTCTATTGATTTTTCAGAATTATCAAAGCATCAATTTGTATTTTCTAGTGGAGCTGGTGCATGGCAAACGATATTAAATATCTATGAAGATGGAACTTTTAAAGGATATTATTCTGATTCTGATATGGGGGATACTGGACAAGGTTATCCAAACGGAACTAATTATTCGTCTACATTTGAAGGTAAATTCACAACACCAAAGAAAGTAAATGATTATACTTATTCCATGTCAATTGAGTCTATTAAACTTGAGAAAGAAGTTGGAAGTGAAGAAATTATTGATGGAATCAAATATATTTATAGTGAACCATATGGTTTAAATGATGCAAAAGAAATATATATCTATACAACACAAGCTCCATTAAAAGAATTGCCTGAGGATTTTTTAAGTTGGATTGCTTTTATTGAGCCAAATGATGGGAAAGAAGAATTTTTACCATTTTATGGTTTGTACAATATTGAGACAGAAAGCGGATTTTCTAGCTATGCAATTGATGAAATAGAGGAAGAAATCACAGCAGCAGATATTACAGCAGAAGTTGCATTCGTTGAAGAACAATATGTGGAGATGAATAATCGACTAACAAATGAAGAGTTAAATCAATCTGAAATGAATTTCTTAGCAAAAGATATCTATACATTATGGGATGATGAAATCAATAAAATATGGGGATACTTAAAAGATACTTTAGATAAAGATGCAATGGCTAAATTAACAACAGTACAAAAGGAATGGATTACGAAGAAAGAAAATGAGATTAAAAAAGCAGGCTCTGAATATGAAGGTGGTAGCATCCAACCGATGATAGAATTCTTAAAGGGTGCAGAACTTACTAGAGAAAGAGTATATGAATTAATTGAATTATTAAAATAATTCATATTGTAAGAATTGCTTATTTAGAGCAAGCAATTAGCTATCTTGACTCATACTTATCTTGAGAACTTCTTCAAAAGATTGAAGAAGAAATGCAGCACTTAAACAAGATGCACTGATATAGATTAGTTGGTTAGAAAGATAAATTAAATATATAGTGTGGTGATATGTCGATTTGTGTCACATTTCCGTGATTAACATATAATATATGGTAATAATCATTTGAAGGTGTGTTATATTGTCAGAATTAAAAGGAAATGTAAAAAAAGTAGAATTTACAATGCCAAAAGGTAAAATTGTAATACTACTACCTGAGACAGAAGATGTTGATTATATAGATATTAAAAAGTTAGAAGCAAAACAACAATGTACAGCAGATTTAGGAAGCAATAATGGAATTCCTTCAACGGTTTCCTTATCTACGATTAGTGGAGAACTTACTCAGGGCTACTCAACTACCGAAGAATATTTGCTAGTATTTAATCTTGTAACAAGAAAAGTAATTTTAGAAGCAAAGAATTTACTTGCAAGAACTCTTAATAAGTATGGAGAGTTGGTAAACACAAAGATTGTATCAAAAGTTACAACTCCTTTAGATGACTTTTTCTTGTGTAGGTTTAATGTACTTTCATTAAATCCAAACGATCCTAATAATGGACGAATGCATATAAATCAATTATGGATTTCGGATCCGATTATTACTTCTAATACTAGAAATATCGATGATATCATGGTATTAGGATATAAGGGAATCAGTCTTGTTACTCCAGAGAAAGGATATGTATTGTTTACAGAGGTATTTCAGAATGGCATGATGTTAAGAAAGAATATTTCTACCTTCATGATTGCAGCTACAGAGCGCATAACTGATTATTTGTATAATACAATAGATGTTCCTTTAACATGATAACATGATAACGGTTTGTCTAGGACTTTCCTAATATCTATAAATAAAGTGAAGCTATGAAATACTGCGTTTTACCGTAAAAGTTAATAATAATTAGTTGTAACCCTTGATGTGTCTATAAGTACATATCGAGGGTATATTTTTATGATGAAAGGAAGGCTAAGTGTGCTTTACTACCTAAGATTGCAAGTATTCTTGGTGTGACCTTGGATGTACTATTTGGGATAGATAACAAGCCACCTACCAAAGTAATAAATGAAATCTCACAGAAAGTAAACCTTTTATGTATAGGTAATCAACTTAAGGAAGCTGAAGAGCTTCTAAGGGATGGACTTGAACAGTATCCAAGGAGTTATGAGCTCATGATTAAGCTTGCTACAACCTTGAGGAATCGGTATAAGGAAATGGACATCAAGGAAGATTCTCTTCTATGGGAAAGCATTGCAAAGTGTAATACAGTACTAAGGGAATGTAATAATGATGAATTAAGGTATAAAGCAAGGCGTGGACTTGCAATTTCTTACTGTATGTGTGGAGAGCAGGATAAGGCTATTGAAATGGCAAATAGTATACCCGTTACAGATGATATTATGATTTATATACTAAGTGGAGACGAGAGGATTAAAAGATGTCAGCAAAATATTTTTACTTCAGTGGAAAAAATAACAAGTAGAATAATGCATCTAGCAGAGCTTAGCAGAATGAAAGGAAGTTGTGAAGATGCTTTGTACTATCTTAATCTTGCAAATAATATGATTGACCTTGTTTTTGAAAGTAAAGATTATCATAGCCTTGTTGACGCAAAGTCCCAGATAAACTATGATTGCGCAAAAGTTTACGCGACTTTAAAACATTATGATAAATGCATAGAATACCTAAAAAAATATGTTCAATTAATATTGAACATAAAAGAGTCTTCTCAAAAAAAGAAGTACACATCCAGAGTATTCAATCTACTTGATTGTGACTCTTCGTTAGATAGCTATAAGAATGCGATGAAGAATCAAGCAAAGGTTATACTAAATGATTCTATTTTTGAACCTATTAGAGAGAGAACAGAGTTTGTTGAACTTTATAATATGATTTCAATATAAGATGAATGTTACGAATTGAAAATTTGCATAACTACCAATTTAGTAATCACACTCGATTGGTAGTTTTTAATGTAAATATTGTAAAATGAGACTAAATAGTTTACAATGTCTTTAAATTCCAGTTTTATATAGGATTATGAGTATTCAAGGTTTAATAGGTAAGATGCATGATTTATTATATTATTAATTAAATAAATGATGGAGAAGTGATATTATATGAAAAAATTAATTATATCAATAACTACACTTCTAAGTGTAGCCTTATTGACAGCATGTGGTGTAAAAGAAAGGGGTCAAGTAATGGATGGGGGACTTGTTGACTTTCAAACATGGTGTTCATATCCAAATGATTACCTAATGGATTTAAAAGCTACATATAATTTAGAAGATTTAACGAAAGACTGTAAGTCTGACTATGAAAAAGTGTTGACGATTACAAAATGGGTTTCTGGTCTCTGGCAACATGATGGAGAGAATGTGCCAAAAAAAAGTGATCCTTTATTTATTTTAGATCAAGTAGTAAATCATGGACAACAGTATAGATGCGTTGAATATGGAACCGTAGTTAGTGGATGTTTACAAGCCCAAGGACTTGACAGCAGAAATTTGAATCTCAAAATGAAAACGGTAGAAACAGAAGAATATGGTGCAGGCCATGTTGGATGTGAAGTATATTTAGATGATATTCAAAAGTGGGTTTTTATAGATGCACAGTGGGGTGCTATTCCTATGATAGGTGATACACCATTAAATGCTTATGAGTTTGGAGAGGCAATTAGAAAAATAGATTCTAAGCTCTATATTAATTGGGTTAATAATGTTTACAATGCTACAGATAAAGATTACATTCAATGGATTGAGCCATATTTATATTATTTAGATTCATCTTATAAAAACGTAGATGGAAATTTTATAAATGTAATGTACGTCCCTGAAGATGGAAAAGAAGTTACAATCTTTCAACGTAAATATTCAATTAATATGGATTATTACTTGAGAGATATTAAACTTTTCTACAGCAAATAAATATTGTGATACAAAGGATTGGGAGGATTAGAATGGATATTTTAATTGAAGAAGTATCAATTGATAAAAAATTAGTAATAAAAAATCTTTTAGAGCTATATATCTATGATTTCACGGAATTTGGGCCCTATGATGTTGGTCCGGATGGATTATATGGATACAATCATTTAGATTGCTATTGGACAGAAGAAGGGCGTCATTCTTTTCTGTTTTATGTAGATGGTAATATTGCAGGATTTGCTCTAATTCGTCGTTATTACATAGATGATCTTAATGACTACGGTTATTCGATTGCTGAATTCTTTGTGATGAAGAAATATCGTGGAAAAAGTGTAGGGAAGAAAGTAGCTTTTCATGTATTTAATTTGTTCCAAGGCGTATGGGAAGTAGGCCAGATGAATAGTAACAAGTCTGCTCAAGTTTTCTGGAGGAATGTGATACATGATTTTACACAGGGTGAATTCGAAGAAATAAAAAAAGAAAATTGGAATGGACCGGTTCAAAGATTTAGAGCAAAATAAAGATCCCTTTTCTATCTATTTATTGAGACCTGGTTTATTGTTTAGCCTAAATATTATGGATATTTTAAAAATTAATAAATCTTAGATATTAAATAGGATATAATATATTTACCATTTCAAGAAAGGAAGAGTATATGTTAAATATATTAGATAAAGTAAAATCAATTGAAGAGTATATTATTAAATTTAGAAGAGACTTGCATGAACATCCAGAACTAAGCGGAGAGGAAGTAAGAACTCAGGAAAAGATTATGACGGAACTTGATAAATTAGGAATTCCTTATAGAAAAGCTGGTAAC
>JAFAEB010000395.1 GCA_023424235.1 Bacillota bacterium | reverse complement strand
CCTCACTTTCAATATTATCATAAACAATTACACGCGTACGAAAAAACACCACACTACCTATAGTTATTATCATGACAAGAATAATATAAATAATAGAAATAAAAACAATTAATTTTGATTTTTTCTTAGCCTTTATCATAAGGTCCCTCATTTCGCAATTATGTGTATTATAAACAATAAAGTATGTCAAGTTTATTTATTCTATCACATTATATCACAGAATCTATAAAAAAATATATATTTATAGTAATTTTTTACTTATAATATTTGGTATATACGCTATGATTGTTATTTAATTTTACTAAATTGCTTGGAATTTTATTTATTACAAGAGTTGATTAAAGTAACTTAAAAGAACTTATATATTTTATGAGCTCCACTTAAAACATAATTATTGTAACGAATGTAATTGATAAATACCAAATTATGGGTTATTATTATATTGAATATATTTACGGTTGTAATCATAAGAATTTATAATCTAAATATGTAAACCTAAGAATGTACAAATTAGAGTGCAGATATAATATAAGGAGTTATGCATATTAACAAGAATCATGAATGATTTGTAGTAATAACCAACTTTTAATACATAGGGAGGCTATATGGTAGAAATTCGCAAAATGGAACCCACTGAATCAAAAGAAGTCAAAAAGATAGCTTTAAAAGCTTTTGGATTAGGAATCGAAAGACTATTCATAAGTAAACCAAAAGATGCTATGGTTGCTCTAATGAATGGCAAGATAGTAGGAGGAATTAATACAAAATATATTACATCAGGTAGTCATAAAATTGGGTATTATGATACTGCATTCATCGATCCTATCTACCACGGGCAAGGAATTGGTAAACTCCTATACGAAAAGACTACTGAACAATTCTGGAATGACAAGTGTACTGCTCTTAGCGCATTGGTTAAAGATGATAATGTATCTTCTTGGAAGTTATTTTTAAACAATGGTTTTAAGCAAGTAAGTATCTTAGAAGTTATAAGACATTTAGGAATTACAGCAACACTCAAGCTTTATTTTACCACTCCCTTCTTTATAGGAAATGGTATGGAACATTATTTGGCCGTAAAAGACAGCCCTGTAAAATCAAAAAATATAAATACTGCTAAGCAATTACTATTATTTTTTCTTGCTAATCTTATTATATTATTTGCACAAGCATTTACTAGAAGCAACATACTTCCATTTATCATTATAATTATGGGAGTTTTATTGGGTAACATCTGTTTTGGCTACATTGGAACATTACTTACCAAAGAAAAATGGAATTTCAGGCTTAATAGCGGAGGTGCAATATTATGTATCTTGATAACCTTCTTAGGTAATGTATTTCCACTAATAGGAAATTGGTACCCTAATAAATATGAAAATAGTAGTAAATTCAGAAGAAATATGGGTATTGTAGCATTATGTGAGTGGGTCTATATGATAGGAGTTACCATATTGGGGATATTGCTAAAAGATAGCTACCCAAACTTTCGATGGCTTGCTCAAGTTGGAGCCTTGTTCCTAATCTATAAAATTATTTTTGTTTATCCCTTTGAATCATTTGGTGGTAATCGTGTGTTCAAATGGAATAAAGGTGTATATGTAACCTGCGCTATCATATCAGGTATATTAATTTATTTTAGTTAATCATATTTTTACTGAAGGTGGTATCCTGTTTGTTTCACTTGGGGAAAAAAAGGTAGAGGATATAAGTTTTATTTTATATCTTCTACCCATTACATATATATATCCTATCTTTTATAGAATATTTCGTTTTTAAATGTTAGTTTGTAAATATCGCTACTATCTGGCTGCTAAAACAAATTTTTGATGTGGATATCCATGGATTACATTTAATTCAGCAGGTATAAATCCAAGACTTAAATATAGTGCTCTTGGTGCAATTCCTTTTAAATCTTCCTCTCGAAATGTATCTACTGTGATATCTCTTTTATGGTCTAAATTTTTCATCATCTCTTTTATCATTTGCTTAGCTATTCCATTTTTTCTATAATCAGGATGTACAGCCATACAGGATAGCATATTATAGTTTGTTGAAAATAATTAAATTCCAACAACCTTATCTTCCATGATAGCACATATAGCACTTTTACGATTTATATTTTTAATTACTGTTTTTTTATATTCATCTAATTGCTCTTTGGTTTCTAAACCTGGAAAGTTCCATGATACTAAGTGAACTAACTCCATCCATTGTTCAAGTTCATTTATAGTTGCATATATAATTTTACAATCCATTGGTATCTCCCCTTTCATTTACAACCATTAGGTAACTGCGAGACTAAAGTATTCGATATTTCCTCCGATTTGTATGTCTTATCCTTTTAAAAAACATTGATTTTCAATCTAGTCTCTTATAATCTAATATGCAATCATAGGAATAGACCTTCCTTTTATATCTGTAGGTTTTCTTATTCCGTCTGCAACTTCATAGATGCTTCTACTACAATTCATTACCTGCTCCATCATCTCTGGGTAAGGTCGAAAGCAAATATCAAATAATCCGATATTATAATTTTCTCCATCAAATCTTCCTAGATAAAACTGATCATAACACTGAAAATAATGACAACCAACACCATAAGGGTGTGCCGCTGCCCTTTCACAATAATACCGATAGGCCTTACCTCTATCCTCTTGACTAGCCACACCCTCTAATCCTGTAGCTGTGAGTCCTGCATCCAATGCACCAAAATGAAACTCCCCTATCATAATAGGAAGGTCCACCTTTAAATTCACTACATGTTCAATCGCCTTAGTAGGATCAACGGCATAACAGTTGATTGAAAATACATCGAAGTTCTCCCAACCGCTCACAATATCTTCATCCGATATCCAAGCCCAGCGCATTCCAAGTATCATATGATTGGGATCAACTTTTCTGCATTCTCTAGATGGAATCTCAACATAAGCACAAAGCATCTTCCTTGAGAACTCCTTCATGTCCTCCATAGCATCTTTTGACCATGAAGACACCTTTTTCTGCCTCATATACAAATCATCAAATTCTGCTAACTCACAGTTCCATGCCGCATTCAGATTAGAGATCGTAACATACTTCTCTTTCAGTTCCTTAATCAATTTTTCTCTACAAGCTGTACGTTCTTTACTATACAACACTTCCTCAGCCAATATAAGATTATCAACAAATGCCCAGGCAGGTTCATTTCTCAAAAAATAACCTATCATGTAAGGGTCCTCTTTTCTATCCTTTAGGCTCTCGGCACAAAGAACTGCATTCTCCTTGTATTCATCACTAAATACATCTGGAAAATCTCGAAAGATTGTAGTTTTTGTATCAGGGAATTTACTAAGAGACGTTACATAAGGAATCTTAGCCAAACCAAACAACTGGCTATCACTCCAATTACCAATCGTATTCATTCCATAACCTTTTAGCTGACCTGCTATCATGGTCTTCCATTTATCATACCAATCATCTCCAAATGCACGGTAAAGGTTTGCTTTTCCATAATTAAATGCCAGATAATCTCTCTTTCCCCAACGATTTTTACGACTACGGAAACACTCCTTATAAGCTTCCTCTTCTCTATTAGGCAACCAATCTAGCCATTTTTCAACCCCATCAATTCTGCAATCAATCTCTACTCCCACACAATCCGGTCCCATGCTAATAAAAGCATAGCCCTCTGGGTCCACTAGCCACCATCTTTTATCTGTTTTTAACTTAGTAAAATACCCCGTACCTTCTGTCAACTTTTTGCCTTTCCAGCCACCATAAGCAGACCAGTCATCAAAAGGATATTCACTTACACTCTCTAAATACTGTTCTAATAGTCTTTCTTGTAATTCTTCTACACTACGTGTTTTACTACTCCATTCCTTTTGATTGTTTTGTCCTAATTCATCTACTAATTTACCATCAGGCAAAGGATCACGAGCAGGAATTTCATCTGTTAGCCTTAACCCAGATATTTCTGTGCTTATCTCATGATAACAAGGAAGGGAAGCTAATATTACCTTTTCTACTTCCTCTCTCTCGATTCTTCTTCCGTGGCACACCATCTTAAGGCCGCCTTCTTCTGCTTCCGGAAATAATGTTGCACCATCTAATAAGTTTAAATCAATACAAATAAATGTTTTAATACCACCTAATACTCCAAATCTTAACTTAAATACCGCTTCCTCTTTGTTTTCTTTCCCAAAGAAAAATAAATTCATAGCCATACTATGTACTTCATTAATTGTAAGATAAAAGGATAAATATCTCTCCTTTCTGTCATGAATCTGTGGTAATATCACTCCACCACCTTCTTTAGGAAGTGTCAATAAAACGAAATCATCATCCTCCTCTAAAATCCTTACATTATTACACAGTTTTTCTTCCTCTAAAATCCGAATAGCTTTCATTCCTACATCCATAATTACACCCTTCTCTCTCTTAGAATAATGGAACGTTAAAGTTTAATCCAGTATCTTTGCAAAAACTCACCGTCATCTTGTCCTTCCTCGTTTTCGAAAACACCTGAGCACTTTAAAGACGAATAAAATCAACTTTGCAAATTATGAGTTGTTGAACTAAGTATTCCGCATAATAAAGTTAGCAAAATACCAAATTTCTTTGTTCAACGAACCTATGTTTCTGCTCCTATTTTTATTCTTTGTAAACGAGTCATCTCCTCCAAAAAGGTTAAAAAATCTTCTACGCTTCTTTCAAGTAAATCTTTTTTTTGTAAGATTGTAACCTTATCCTGCCAAACAAGAAAATAAATATTTACACCCTCTATTATGGTCTGAAAATCCTGATACGCCACTAAGGTATTACCAAGTAAACTCATTCCCTCTAATGTAAAATCTACCGTCACTGTAGTATCCGTAGTTAATTCCACTGATTTTCTAATACCCACAAGTAAATCATGTGCCATTTTATGTAGCTTACGATTTGTTCGTTTTTTCACACCTACATGTAACTTATCTTCTTTTATATCAAACTCATTTTTTAGTTGTTTTCTCCGTGGCCATAAGCATCCTACTCCAATTGTTACACTTATTATCCCTGTAATGAGAAGTAGAAAAAGTTCCCTTGGCTCCATCAATCCTGGTCCAAGAAGAATAATTCCCATC
>JAFAEB010000364.1 GCA_023424235.1 Bacillota bacterium | reverse complement strand
ATTATATTCTTTTAAAATCGTAAGTAACTTCTTGTAATGTCTTAAAGCCGACATATCAAATTTGCCAGGCCTCGGTTCTATTCTTGCCCATTCGATACCAAAGCGGTAAATTTGTATTCCCATTTCTTTCATTAATGCTAAATCCTCTTCCATACGATTATAATGATCATTCGCTCTTGCTGGATTGGATCCATCCTTTATCTTACCTTGTTCATACCAGTGGTTAAAACTATGTCCTAAGTCTCCACCTTCTATCTGAGTTGCAGAGCTGGCTACACCAAGTAAAAAATCTGTTTTTAGCTGTAACTCTTTCATTCTTGTATACCCCTTCTCATAATATTTATTATATTTATCTCTCTCGTTCTTATTTCTATTATACCGAAATTTTTGTATATATTCAACAAATGTTTGACTTTAAATATTATAATTTCGTCTTTTTTACCTATTTTACTTGGGGTTTCTTATCTCTTTTCTGTTATTTCATTTGCTATTCTATAAATATTAATTTTTTTAGTTTAATATTTATTAAGACAATACATACTATACATCATAGTTCTAAATAAAATAATATGTGAGGTTGTTAATTAAATGGAAAATTTTAATGATTATAATATTGCTAATATTTCAAAAGATGATGTTAATCAAATAACCGAATTAGAAGAAGTGATTAGCTCTAAAATGAAAAAAGATATTGTTCTAATTGCTTATGAACATAAGGAGACAAGTAAAGAATAGGTGTTATATAATTTCTACATGATTATTAATTAGTTGGTTATACTAATTATGTAGTTAACAAATACGCCTAATATAGAAAGAAGGTTTCTTATGTCATATATTGCACCAGCTATAAGGGAAAAATTTGAATCTTTATCAACAGATTTAAAGAATCTAATATTAGAGCAAAATGTTGAACTTCATACCATACATGATTTAATTCATGTATTAGAAAAAATTGTAGCAGAAGATGAAAAAGCAGAGGTATAAGCCTCTGCTTTTTATCTTGATTTATGATTCATTTACCATTTCTATAACCGAGTCTATTGCATTTCGTGCATTATCGGTAATATCCCTTTGATATGCTATTTCATGTTCCATATTACGTGAAACATCATTTGATATATAGGCTGCTTCTAGTACCTTTTGTAATACATTTTTTACATCCCCTATCATAGCATTTTGCTCTTCCACGATTTCATTCACTTTAGTAAATCCTTCAACTGTTTCTGTAATAAACATTTGAATTACTTGAATGGTCTCTGTAATTTCACTTGAGGACTGTGATGATTTTATAGCTAACTCTCTTATTTCATTTGCTACATTCGCAAACCCTTTTCCATCTTCTAACGCTTTTGCAGCTTCTATGGATGCATTCAGTGATAAAGTATTTGTTCGATTGGATATCCCCCCAATTACGTTAGCAAAACCTAATACCATAGTAGATAATTGATTTAATTTATCCATATTTTCTCTCGAGTTTTCATCCACTTGATGTAATAATGTAATCCGCTTAATTAGTTCATCAATACACTCAATCCCTTCCTTAACAAGGTTTAGAGACGTATCAGAACTATTTATTGCATCAAAAGCATTCCCCTCTACTGTTAATTGTGAAAGATCTAATTGCTCCATTATCGTACCCATATTACGAATGAAATCATCTTGAAATTTTGATAATTTTTTTATCTCTTCACAATTTTTTGTACACTCCATTTTTGGCCCCTCCTCATTTGTTTCACTGTGCAATTTTTCAATAAATAAATTCTAAAATTGTTTTAAATTAAGAGAATAATTGTATAATCTCTCTGATATTACGAACCCCAATAAGTTTAATTTTAGGATTTATTATACTCTCTTTGTTCGTTTGTGGTAGAATGCAAACATTATATCCCATCTTTGTTGCTTCTATAACTCTTTGTTCTGCCATATTAACAGAACGAACTTCTCCTGTTAGCCCAATTTCACCAAAGCAAATTGTCTTACTGTCTAATGCTTTGTTTTTATAACTAGATAGGATTGCAATTACGATTGCTAGATCAAGGGCTGGTTCTGTAATTTTCATACCACCAGCTACATTAATATAGGCATCCATTCCAGCCATTCCAATTCCAAGCCTTTTCTCTAAAACTGCCATTAATAGGTTAACGCGATTATAATCCGTACCGGCAGCTGTTCGTCTTGGCATATTGAAATTTGTTTGACAAACTAATGCTTGTACCTCAACTAAAATCGGTCTTGTTCCTTCCACTGATACTACCACTACAGAACCAGGCTCATCTTCTGGCTTTCCTTGTAACATAAATTCAGATGGATTGGTCACTTCATTTAATCCAGTATCTCTCATCTCAAATACACCAATTTCATTGGTGGAACCAAATCTATTTTTAACACCCCTAAGTATACGATAGGATTGTTTGCTTTCCCCTTCAAAGTAAAGCACAGTATCTACCATATGTTCTAATACACGAGGACCTGCAACTACACCTTCTTTGGTAACATGGCCAACAATAAAAATCGAAATTCCCTGTCCTTTTGCTATATGCATAAGAATATTCGTTGTCTCTCTAACCTGACTTACACTACCAGGTGCTGCACCAATATCTTCTTTATACATGGTTTGTATGGAGTCAATGATTACAATTTCTGGTTTTATAGATTTTATAGTTTCTTCAATGGTATCTAGATTGGTTTCACTTAGTAATAATAAATCTCCTGCAAATGTACCAAGCCTTTCTGCTCTCATCTTTATTTGCTTAAGGGATTCTTCACCGGATATGTATAATAACTTATGCTTTTTTGCTGCTAATTCTTTACACATTTGCAGTAATAAAGTTGATTTCCCTATTCCAGGATCCCCTCCAACTAATACTAGAGAACCAATGACAATACCACCACCTAATACACGATCAAACTCACCAATTCCAGTTATAATACGCTCATCTTCTTGAGTCGTAACATTGGATAAGTATTCTGGTTCCGATTTTATGCTAAGCTTACTACTTACACTATTGCTTTTTTTCGTTACAACTTCTTCAACAAAGGTATCCCAAGTTTTACATCCTGGACATTGTCCCATCCACTTAGAGGACTCATAGCCACATTCTTTACAGAAGAAAACTATTTTGCTTTTTGCCATAGTTATCCCTTTCTTATCTATATTTTACTTATTCTTAAATCACATCTATTTCTTCACGATTCTTGTTATCTTTATAATATAGAAAAATCATGCTTTAAGCAATAACTTTTTCATAATAAAAATGGGAACTATCCTTAGTTTGACTAAAGACAGTTCCCATCGACTAATCTCTTACTCTTATAATTTTACTACTTTTATGGTAGATTTATTGTTACCGCCAAGTTCAACACTAAACATAAGCTTTCCACCTAAATTTGTTTTCATTTTACCTACATTGATATCATCAATAAAAATTTTATATTCCTTTTCAGCTTCCAGTTCTAATGTGATTCTAGAATCTTCAAATCCTTCTACTACAAAATTAACTTCTCTATCTGTAATTTCTAGATTCTCTACAGCTGTTCCAGGAACGGATTCATAGACAAACATACCATTGCGTTCAAGCTTAGTTATTTCTTTAAAGGTTTTTACCTTATATAAGTCTCCATTATGCTCAAAATCGGATACTTTAGATTTTGATGAAAGATTGTAATTACCAAAACTGATTGTCCCATTACCTTCTTCTCGTATTAATTCATCTATTACTGACATTTCTTATCCTCCTAATTATCTTAAATCCACATAAAAACCCACCAATATTGCTAAATGAATAAAATTGATTTAAAACTTACTGCTTTTTGTAATTCTATTATATAATATTTGAAAAATAATATCTACTAGTAACTAATTAAGAAATGAATTATTTTCTGGTAATATGAATTTCTTTGTCAACTAACGTTACAAAAGCAGTATCCCCCTTAGAGATTTTACCCTCTAATAACGTTTCAGCAAGCTTATCTTCAATATTGGTTTGTATTGCTCTTCTAAGTGGTCTTGCACCGTAACTCGCATCAAAACCAACTTCACTAATATGGTCGATAATAGCATCTTCAAGTTCTAATGTGAGATCCATTTGTTCTTTGGCTCTTTTTATAATTGAGGATAACATAACTTTTACAATACTCTTTATATTTTCTTTGGTTAAGGAATGGAACACAATCATTTCATCAATACGATTTATAAATTCAGGTTTAAAGATTCGTTTTACTTCATCCATGACACCTGATTTCATTAATTTATAATCTTCTTTTTCGTCAGTAACTGTAACAAATCCTAAGCGTTTTGGAGATATGATATTGGCAGCACCTGCATTAGAGGTCATTATAATTATCGTATTTTTAAAACTTACTCTACGGCCTTGAGCATCGGTAATATGGCCATCATCTAATACTTGAAGTAATATATTAAATACGTCTGGATGTGCTTTTTCCACTTCATCAAATAAAATGACAGAATACGGATTTTGTCTTACTTTTTCACTTAATTGACCGCCTTCATCATAACCTACATATCCAGGAGGGGATCCAATTAATTTTGATACACTATGTTTTTCCATGTACTCTGACATATCTACACGTATCATAGCATTTTCACTACCAAACATGGCTTCTGCAAGAGCTTTTGATAATTCAGTTTTACCAACACCTGTAGGTCCAAGGAAAAGGAATGAGCCAATTGGACGATTTGGATCTTTTAAGCCAACTCGACCTCTTCTAATTGCTCTTGATACAGCAGATACTGCATCTTCTTGACCAATTACTCTCTCATGTAGTATTGATTCAAGATTGCGAAGCCGTTCACTTTCTTCTTCCTCTAACTTCTTAACAGGTATTTTCGTCCAACTAGATATGATATCCGCTATTTCATTTTCGCCAACTACTAATACCGTATCTTGTTTTTCCTTTTCATTTCTTACCTGTACTGCAGTTAATTTATTTTTCACATCTTCTTGTTGCTTCTTAATTTCTCCAGCACGTTCATAAGCTTCATTCTTTATGGCTAATTCTTTTTCAATTTCTAAACGTTCTAACTCAGCTTCTAACTCCTTTACTTCTGGTGTTGTAATATAAGTGCTAAGTCTTACCTTAGAAGCCGCTTCATCCATTAAATCGATTGCTTTATCTGGTAAATATCTATCATTAATATATCTGCTTGACATTTTTACAGCTGCAACTAAGGCTTCATCTGTAATTTTAACTTTATGGTGGGCTTCATAACTATCCCTTAAGCCCTTTAAGATAAGAATTGCTTCCTCTTCCCCAGGTTCTTCTACAACTACTGGTTGGAATCTTCTCTCTAGAGCTGCATCTTTTTCAATATATTTTCTATACTCTTCTCTCGTTGTAGCACCAATAATTTGAAGTTCACCTCTTTCAAGGGATGGTTTTAAAATATTTGATGCATCGATGGCACCCTCTGCTCCACCAGCTCCGATAATGGTATGGATTTCATCAATAAATAATAGAACATTACCATCATTCATTACTTCACTAATAACTTTTTTTATTCTTTCTTCAAACTC
>JAFAEB010000315.1 GCA_023424235.1 Bacillota bacterium | reverse complement strand
GAATCATGTCATGTACAAGTAATGGATGAATTTGGTAAAGTTAAAACCTTTTTAGAAAAGAATGGACCTACACCTGCAATTATTATCGCAGAAAAGACAGGAGTTAGTTTAGATATTATTAATGATTTTTTAAGAAGAGGTAAAGTTGAGATACCAGAAAATTCATCATATTATATAAAATGTGAACGTTGTGGAACTGATATTCGTTATGGAAGATATTGCCCTGAATGTGTTGCTCAATTAGCAGGGTCGATTAAAAAGGCATTTTTAGCTGAGGAAATAGGTGAACGACCAAAACGTATCGGTAAAATGCATTTCCTTGATAAAAGATAAAGTTTGAAAAAAATTAAAAGGTTTTCTTATTGTGTCATGTAGATACTTTAAGAAAACCTTTTTTTATATCGTAGGAAAGTACGTCCTATGATATAAAAACACTCCGTGAGGATGCACACATAAAGCATAGGAGAATGAATGCGACGCTTTGCGGCCCGAGAGTCTGCCAAGGCAGACTCTTAGTTCAGTATAAATAGTAGTAAATAGTGATTGAATCGAAAGTATAATTATTTTTTAAACCCTCCATTATAACACCAACCTTATAGGTTTCGTTATACTAATAATATGAACATTATTTCAAAGGAGAAGAATATGGACAAAATCGTAATTAAAGGTGCTCATGAGAATAACTTAAAACATATTAATCTAGAAATACCCAAAAATAAAGTAATCGTTTTTGCGGGTTTATCTGGAAGTGGGAAGTCAACCTTAGCTTTAGATACATTACAAAGAGAATGCCAAAGACAATATATGGAATCTATGGGGATGATGGTAGAGATAGGGACAAAACCCATGGTAGAATCGATTGAAGGTTTATCTCCTGCTATTTCTATAAACCAATCGAATGTAAATCGAAATCCTCGTTCAACAGTAGGTACTGTGACAGAAATTGCACCATATCTAAGAGTATTATTTGCTAAGTTAGGAGAAAGGCAATGTACACATTGCGGAAAGTTAGTCGTACAAAATTATTCAGAAGAGCAAGATGTAATATATTCAGAACTTCCAGATCAGACAGAGGAAGCTTCTATATACGAAGAGATGATACTTTGCCCACATTGTAGTAAAAGTATATTTGAACTCACACCAAGTCATTTTTCATATAATAAACCGGCAGGCGCATGCACAACATGCAAAGGAGTAGGTGTTGTTAGTATACCTGATGTAAATCAAGTGATTGATTTTAAGAAGAATATAAAAGAATTTGCCATTCATGGATGGGATCAGGTATATGTGGATCGGTATGGAATGTCACTTGTTAATGCAGGAAAATATTATGGATTTCCTATGGATATTGATCTACCGATAGGACAATATGGGCAAGTACAAATGGATTTATTATTATATGGTGTCCTTAGTCCTAAGTTTACTAGGCATTATCCAGATGTAAAACCACCTAAAACGGTTCCAGAAGGAAGATACGAAGGTGTTATCACGAATTTAATGCGTCGTTATGATGATAGTAGTTCTTTGAGTGCAAAGCAAAAATTAGAAAAATTATTAATTCAACAGGAATGTCCAGATTGTCAGGGTATACGCTTTCGAAAGGAAATTCTAGAGGTAAGGGTAACTGATTATAATATTAGAGAAGTACTTCTTATGCCACTGACAGATCTTAACGAATGGTTGTATAATTTAAAAAAGAGTTTAGCAAAAGAAGCATTAGCAGTTGTTAATCAAGTAATAGAGGATTTGATTCGTCGTGTAGAAAGAATAGTAGGTGTAGGAGCAGGATATTTATGCTTAAGTCAACCTAGTATGTCATTATCACCTGGTGAAACACAGCGTATCAAGTTGGCATCGATTCTTGGTAGTAGCTTAACCGGTGTTCTTTATGTATTAGATGAACCATCTGCTGGGCTTCATAAAAGAGATATCGTAAAAATTATAGATGTATTACGAAATCTTAGAGATAAAGGTAATACGGTAATTGTTATTGAACATGATTTAGATATTATGAGAGCAGCTGACTATATCGTTGATTTTGGTCCTGGTGCTGGTAAGAATGGTGGACAGATTGTATGCATGGGCAATGTAAATGAGATAGAAAATTGTATGGAATCCATTACAGGCCAGTATTTAAGCAAAAGAATTACTACAACCAAGCGAGACACAGTATCTCCTAGTGAAAAGTATTTAACTATAAATCATGGAAATAAAAACAACCTAAAAGATATCAGTGTGAGGATTCCTTTAGAACGATTCGTTACAGTTACAGGTGTTTCAGGAGCTGGTAAGTCAACTCTTATATTTGAGGAGCTAGCTAATAGAGTCAGTAAATATTTTAATGGTGAAAATATCAATGAAAGCATGGACCTATTAGGTTGTGAACATCTAGATGGAATTATCTTAATTGATCAAGTATCCATAGGACGCTCCACACGATCCAATGCAGCAACATATACTGATATATTTACGGATATTAGAAATCTATTTGGGAAATTAGCAAAGAAAAGTAATCCTAGCTTAAACCCAAAGGATTTTTCCTACAATGTTCCTGGTGGACGTTGTGAAAAGTGTCAAGGAGAAGGAAAAGTTTCCATCCCTATGAACTTTATGCCAGATGTTGAGGTAATATGTCCTGTATGTCGTGGAAAAAGATATCAAAAGCATGTATTATCAGTTAAGTATAAAGAGCATAATATCGCTGATGTATTAGACTTAACTATTGATGAAGCTATTTGTTTATTTACAGATGAATTAGAGATAGCTAAAAAGCTTAAGGTATTAGAGGAAGTAGGACTAGGATATTTAAGTCTCGGACAATCAACTACTACTCTTTCTGGTGGAGAGGCCCAACGAATAAAATTAGCCAAAGAGCTAATAAAATCAAATAAAGGTAGAATTCTATACTTATTTGATGAACCTACCCGTGGACTTCATCCCCATGATGCAAATCGATTAATTCATGTGTTTGATCGGTTAGTTCGTATGGGAAATAGCGTTGTTGTCATTGAGCATAATCTTCAGGTTATTGAGGCATCAGATTGGATTATTGAACTAGGCCCAGAAGGTGGTAAGAATGGTGGCGAAATTATAGCTTGTGGAACAGTAGAAGATATTATGAATAATCCTCGCGGGGTAACCGGCCAAATGTTGAATCGCTAGGACTATATCATAGAATGGGGATTGAATTAAGTTTTACATTAATTCAATCTCCATTTTAATTTATGGGGCGTATAATACAAATAAGTTATTATTTTTATTGATAGTTTTTTAACAGATGATTTATAATAGAGTGAGAAGATTCTATGTAGGAGGAGAAGCGTATGTCAAATAAATATGTAACTAAGGGTAAAAGGTTATCAATTCTTTTTTTATATGCTATTAGTACTATCCTACTGATAGGGTGTAAAAGTAGTACAAATAAAATTGATGATAATGTTACTAACAATGTATCTACTACACCAATCGTAATATCTGAGGATAATGAGGTTGGTAAGAATGATGATACGAATAAAGTACATACTGACTATAATAAGGGTATAACTGATGAGAATGAGAAAAATACAATATTATCTAATCTATTGGATTCTTGGAATTTTGACTATGCTTCAATCAATCTAGAACAAGTTATTGATGAACTAGATAAGAATAGAATTCACTATGCAGGATATTACAATGTATCAAGGGAACGTATTGACATTGTATTAGAGGATAAAACACATTTAATCTTTTTAGAAGTAAATGATCCAGAAAAAGATTATTGGGAGCGTACCAATCGCTACCAGTTAATAATGAAAGGTGATACCTTTAATGGCAATGCTTTTCAAGAAATGTATTTAAATGAGTATGATGTGACTTCAAATGAGTATATGTTCCCCAATTTATCTGATAAGGATTTAGATCCTGATATGCTTTTTGTCTGCAATCAGACAGACCTTTCTATTGCCAGAAATCAGCTCTTTGCTAAGTATGGTAGAAAGTTCACAGACCCATTTTTAAGTGCAGTATTTAGTCGAAAAGATTGGTATGACCCTAGGATTGATGGAGAGACCTTTGATAAAGAAATAAATAAAAAGCTTACTGAAATAGAAAAGAAAAACCTTCAATTAGTTTTAGATATAGAAGAAAATCAATATTATCGTAAGAGTGGAGATTATGGCACAATCGCAGGTATATTGTCAGGTAGCTGGCTTGATTTAGACGGTGATGGTCAGGTTGAGCAAATACATTATGTAAAAGAAATAGCATCTGCTATAAGTAGGAAGGAATTAATTACTATTATTATTAAGAGCGAAGGTGGAAACATAATAGATTCTATAAAAAAAGAGGTTTTTAATGGTAGAGATTATCTATATATAAGCTCTATAGAAGATGGCACTTATCAACTTATAATAGCTGACGACGGACCAAGTGCAGATTATTCCATGGAGTTTTATACATTTAATAATAATAAAATTAATGTTATAGGCACAATAAGAAGCTACCCTGAGTGTGCTCAAATTACTTCAGGTACTATATCAGCACTAGTTGAGACCTATCATATTCAATGTGAGCCTATTCGGTTTAGTTATGTTATTGAAAATAAAAATATTAGATGGATAGAACAGGATTATTATAGCTATAGAGGAAATGAAGTAACGGCACTAGTTGAACTAAACCTATATGAAAATAAAGGTGATACGACTCATACCTCAATACTAAATAATGGAGATAGAATAATAATACTTGGAGGAAATCTAAGAGATTGGGTACAAATTAAAAACGGAACAACAGGAGTTCGTTATTGGATTAGAGTAGAAGCTGGTAAGTGTGTTTTATCAGATGGTACAAAATTAGAAAATAGTCAATGCTTTGATGGATTGACATTTTACGGCTAGAAATAAGTGTGAGGACTAAGCTATTAGTCTAAAGCGCGTAATAATAAGGGGATATGCATATGAAGAAATATAGAACTTCTGAGG
>JAFAEB010000269.1 GCA_023424235.1 Bacillota bacterium | reverse complement strand
AGTTCATTGTTATTGTTAATTATATTTACAGTTGCACCTGTAACCGGAAGAGAGTCATTACCATTGTTTACTTGTACAGATAAATATCCAACACCCATTTTGTCCTCCTAGTTAATATGTTATAGTTTCATTATACTAGCTAGATTAAAAATGTATGATTGCAGTTTTTACTGTAAATTATAAGTAAAAGGTTCGAAAGGTAGTTTACAGAAGTAGTACAAGAATGATATGATAAATAAAAGTTAAAAAAGTATTAATATTACTAAATATATTGGTTCTTTTGACAATGACTTTTATGGCAAAGTACACTTAGAACCTTTGATTTATAAATTGGAAATAAATACGAGGCAATATAAGAGGAAAGGAAATTAGCGATAGTTTCTTTTTGTTCATACTGAAAGAAACATTTAAGCTTATGGAAGGTATTCATATGGGAAAAGATGAAGTTCTAGAATTACTTAGAAACTTAGGTAACGAGAAAAGAAAAGAAATGTATATCAAAAATGGGGCAAGCGAGAATACATTTGGAGTTCTCTTAGGTGAACTTCGTAAAATAGCAAAACAATTAAAAGCAAATCATGAACTGGGTTTAGAACTTTGGAATAGTAAGAACACGGATGCACAATGGCTTGCTTGTATGATGCTGGATGCAAATAGATTAACCTTAGATGAAGTACGATCTATGGTATCAAGACTTACCTATAAAGACTTAATCGATAAGTTTATTGGTGAAGTAGTTAAAAATCATAAGGATCGAGAAACTCTTATTAAAGAATGGACAGATTCTAGTGAGGATAATTTAGGGAGAGCAGGATGGAATCTAATTGTTCATAAAGTATCTAGTGGTAGGTTAACTGAAGTAGAAATTGAAACACTCTTAGATAGAATTGAAAATGAATTACAGACTTCTAGTTCTGGAAAACAATGGGCAATGAACTATGCATTATGTCAGATTGGAATAAGTTATGATAAATATACAGAACGATGCATTAATCTAGGTGAAACATTAGGGGTATATAAGGATATGAAAGTGCCAAAAGGATGTACCTCTGCTTATGCACCAAACTGGATAGAAGCTGTAAGAATGAAGAAAAATAAGTAACAATAAATAATAAATAATTGATTATACCTAGTGATAAATTATATTTACAAATAAACAAACATAGAGAATAGTATAGTGTATAGATATTAAAAGGCAGCTTAATAAAGCTGCCTTTTAATTATGTTGACATAAACAATAAACGAAAGTATAATATGTTTATTATATTAACAAACAAAATAAAAAAGGAGCATAAAATGAACATCGATAATCTTACGATTGAAGAGATAAAGAATGGATATTGTTATGATATCGAAAATAACTCCTACATTTGTAATATTTGTAGTAAAGTATATGAAGTTGGAGAAGTCTATGGATTTGATGGACGATTCTTTGAAGCGTCACGAGCAGTCAAGATACACTTAGCACTAGAACATGAAGATTATTTTAAAGAGCTATTAAATTTAGAATCAAAATATAATACATTTACTCAAAATCAAAAGGAGTTGTTGAGTTTAATGTATGAAATAGAATCTGATAAAGAGATTGCTAAGATTCTTAATATATCACAATCAACGGTTCGACATCAAAGATTTATGTTTCGAGAAAAAGCAAAACAAGCAAAGCTGTTTTTAGCTATTTATGAGAAAGTTATGGATAAAAAAATATTAGATAATGATAGGATTGTAGCAGTTCATAATAATGCTACGATGGTTGATGATCGATATGTGGTTACAGAAAAAGAAATGGCAGAAATATTAGAGAATAGTTTTTATAGCTTAATTCCCCTCAAACTAAAAATATTCCCAAGGAAAGAAAAAAAGAAAATTATAATCCTTAAGAAGATTTCAGAACAATTAGAACCTAAAAAGAGATATACAGAAGTTGAATTAAATTTTATTTTAAAATCAATTTATGAGGATTATGCTGTAATTAGACGATATTTGGTTGACTATGGATTCTTAGAAAGAACAAAGGATAGTACAGAATATTGGTTAAAATAGTAATTGTAAAGGAAGGTAGTAAAACTTTATGGATAGAAGAAAAGAACTTAAAGATATGTATAAGAATACTAAGCCTTTAATGGGTGTATTTATGTTTAAGCATAATCCTAGTAATAGCTGTTATATTGAAAGTACAAAAGATTTAAAGGGAACAATTAATAGTTCCAAATTTAAACTAGGATTAGGAAAACATATTAATAAGGAACTACAAAAGTTATGGACAGCCGATGGGGAATCAAATTTTACGATTGAAATATTAGAGAATCTCTCCTATGACGAATCGGAAGCAAAAGATAATTACTTGGAAGAATTAAATATAATTAAAATGATTTGGGAAGAACGATTAACCAACGAAGGTAAATACTTAATTTAATAGTAGGGGAATATATATGAGTCATTTATTTACAAAAGCTTCTATAGAACCATTTCGAAGCACATTAATCATGCAATTTGATATCGCATGGCAATTGTTAGAATATCATCTTAACAATCTAGAAGATGAGGAATGCATGTGGAGACCAAGTAAGAAAAAGGGACTTCATGTTTGGGAAAAAGATAATTATTGGATTGCAGATTGGCCTGACACTGAAGATTATACTCTTGGAGCACCGAGTATTGCTTGGATAACATGGCATATTATATTTTGGTGGTCCATGGTATTTGACTCCTCCTTTGGCGAAGGCACTTTAAGTAGAGAAGAGATTAACTGGCCTGGTGATATGAAAGAAGCTCGGAAAGTAATGATCAAGTATCATGAAGATTGGAGAGCTATACTAGTCACAATATCAGAGGAGGAATTTATAGCTATGAATAGGACTAAGTGGCCCTTTGACAATAGGCCTTTTTATGAATTAGCCGCATGGCTTAATCTTGAACTTATGAAAAATGCTTCAGAGATTGGTACAGGGAGATTTCTATATGGAGCTAGGAATTAAGAAGTGTGCAAGGAATGAATTATAGTATAATTTATTCTTTGCGCACTTATTCTTTATGTAGTAAATCTTACAATTATATGGTAAAATGTAGATTGCTTACCCAATGAAGAGAGGAACACTAACATGAAAGAAAAATTATTAAAGCACCAGCTATTAAGAACACTAGTTGAGTTAAGAGGAAATCCTCGTGCCTGTGTCTATACGGAACCGATGTGGGGATTGTCTATGAATCTATGCCTACCATATGCAACTGTTTACATGCTTACTTTTGGCATGAATGATATACAGGTTGGAATTGTAACATCTATTTTTATGTTTTCACAGATGATTTTTGCATTTTTCTCTGGAGCAATTATTGATAAAATGGGACGTAAGAAGAGTACAGCTATCTTTGACTTTCTATCCTGGAGTATTCCATGTCTCATATGGGCTTTTAGTCAAGGATTTTGGTTCTTTGTAGTTGCTGCTTTACTTAATGGTATGATGAAAATAACTACGGTATCTTGGGACTGCCTATTAGTAGAGGATGCACCAAAAGATAAAATTACCCACATTTATTCTTGGGTTATTATCTCTGGTAATTTATCGGCACTTTTTGCTCCAATATCTTCTATCTTAGTAGCCAAGTTAACGATGGCACCAGCTTTACGAATTTTATATATTAATGCATTTATTATAATGACGGCCAAAATAATTATACTATATAAGTTTTCTACTGAAACTGCTGTAGGGAAAGTTAGGAAAAAGTTGGCACAAACAATGTCTTTTAAAGAAATGCTTTCAGGTTATAAAAGTGCAGTAAGCAAAATATTAAAATCAAGAGGTACAAAATTTGCAATTGTGATTAGCATATTAGTGGAAATTGTACATATGATAGGAATGACATTTTGGCAAATTATTGCTTCTAGAAGAATAGGGGTATCCGATACTCTATTACCAATATTTCCGATGATACGTAGTATTTTATCCATAATCCTTTTCTTTACGATTATCGCAAAGATTAATCAGAAGAAATTAAAATGGCCACTTTATGGTGGGTTTATAAGTACCATTATAAGTTGTATCTTACTTATCATAATAACAGATACAGGTATCGTAGGATATATTATATTAGGCATATCACTAATCTTTGATGCACTTGGTTCGGCTGTTTTAAGTACTTTGAGAGAATCACTAGTAGCAATTCATGTTGATCCTGAGGAACGCTCTAGTATTCTAGCATTGCTACAAACTACAGTTATGCTTGTAAGTGTGCCATTTGGATATATCGGTGGATTATTAAGTGATATTTCAAGAATATTACCATTTATCTTATGTATCATCTTATTATTATTAGGTATCGTATCAACTGCAATATTTTTCAAACAATCAAGGAAGATTCCAGCTCACTAACTAATTGGATCATTTTATTTATTCTTAATGGAGTTATCTTGTTTAATATACCTTTAATTATAACATCCATACTATTTGCAATTGGACATATAAGAGTCAGTTATAAAAATGCTGTATTATAATTATTTGATAGATTTCGTATTGTTATGAAAGGGTGGGAACTATGAATTATGAGATTGTGCATTTACCAAAAGAGAAATGGAAGGGTGCCGTGCTACCAATTGGTTATACAACCAATCAATATTATGATGTAAATGTTGATAAAACCCAAGCTGGTTACCTGATAAGCATTGAGAAAAAAGATTTAATCGACCCTATAACTCATTCACCAGATGAATATGATTATCCAGATAAATTGTATGCTGATCATTGGGAGCATGCATATGCTTGGGGGGTTTTAGTAAATGACGAATTAATCGCAGCCATAGAAACCGAGCAAGAAGTATGGTCCAATCGTCTAAGAATAACTGAATTATGGGTATCAGAACAATATCAAAAGCAAGGAATCGGTCACGCACTAATTGAAATTGCAAAGGAACAAGCAAGAAGAGAACGTAGAAGAGTAGTAATACTTGAAACCCAATCCTGTAATGTGAATGCGATTGATTTTTATCAACATGAAGGATTTAGCTTAATTGGTATGGATACCTGTTGTTATAAAAATAATGACTTACAAAGGAAAGAAGTTCGTTTAGAATTTGGTTATTTTCGAAATAAAAAGACACCCCTAACTAGAGATGATATGGAAATTCGTATGGAAACACCCGATGATTACTATCATGTAGAGTTAATGACTCAACATGCCTTTTGGAATAAATTTCGACCTGGATGTGATGAACATTATCTAGTACATAAATTGCGTATGGACAAAGACTATCTTCCAGAGCTAAGTAGAATTGCTGTAAAAGATGGAGAAGTAATTGGAACTATTATGTATTTTAAAGCTGAGATAGTAGATGGGGATATTACTCATGAAGTTTTAAGCTTTGGGCCTTTATGTATAGCACCCAACTGGCAAGGATGTGGTGTTGGTGAATTATTAGTAAAGGAAACCTTGATACTTGCAAGGGATAAAGGATATAAAGGAATTGTTATATTTGGAGAACCAGATTACTATCCAAGACTAGGCTTTAAAACATGTGATCAATATAATATTACTACTTCAGATGGGAAGAACTTTGATGCATTTATGTGCTTGGAATTAGAAAAAGGTAGCATGTCGGGCATAAAGGGTAAGTTCATTTATTCAGAAAATTTATCAGATTTACCTAAGGATGAGGTAGAAAAGTATAACTTAAAGTTTCCTAAACTACCTAAATTAAATTTTCCTGGTCAGTGGGAGTAATATATAGTAAAATATATTAAGATAGAATACTATAAAGTTTTATGAATATATTAGCTATATAAGTATATATGGTGGTGTTAAATGGGTTATTATATTAATGTTGAACCTAATGTTAGCGTGTTTGTTGAGGATTTGAATCCAGAAGGTACCAAGACAATCGTATTTTTACATGGTTGGCCTGGTGATCATAACTTATTTGAGTATCAATTTAATATCTTACCTAACATGGGATATCGTTGTATAGGACTTGATCAAAGAGGATTTGGACAGTCTGATAAGCCTGCATTTGGTTATGATTATGATAGGTTATCTGATGATGTAAGGTGTGTAATAGAAAGTCTGTTACTAAGTGATGTTACCTTACTAGGACATTCTACAGGTGGTGCCATTGCAGCAAGATATATGGCTAGGCATCGTGGATATGGTGTTTCCCAACTAGTTTTATGTGCAGCACCTGTACCAAGTTTAATTAAGCGAGCTAACTTTCCTTATGGTGTTGATAAGGAAGTTATTCTTAATATGATTGAAGCTTCCTATCAAGATCGTCCTAAAATGTTAGAAAACTTCGGGGATAATTTTTTCTTTCAACATAACAGTCAGGCGTTTTCAACTTGGTTTTTTACCCTAGGATTACAAGCTGCTAGTTGGGCAACCATAGCAGTTGAGAAAACATGGTTGGGTGAAGAAAAATTATTTCATGATATGGATGAAATCTGTACTCCTACTTTAATCATGCATGGTATTCATGATAAAATAGTTCCATATCCATTAGCAGAAGTACAAAATAAAGGGATAAAGAATTCTAAATTAATACCTTTTGAGTTTAGCGGTCATGCTATGTTTTATGATGAAAAGGATAAATTTAATAAAGAATTAATTAAATTTATCGGTGAGAATTGTTAAGTGTTATAAATCAGTTATGTAAATTTCTAGAGCATCAATTAGATCATAAATTGATGCTCTCTTTTTTTTTCTGAAAAATGTTTGAGATTCCATTTTATTGAAATTTATAATATAATAGATAGGAATAACATAGTAAACATTTAAAAGGCTGTATGTCCTTGGGAGTTTTGATGGAAAAGAGAGGATATAGACCCATATAAAAATAAAGTAACTTTAAAAAGGAGAAATTATGATTAATTTAATATACAAGCCAACATTAAGAGGCAATAAAGTAATTCTTCGACCTTTTAAAACTAGTGATATTGAACAAATATCAGAATGTTTAAAAGATTATGAAGTAATAAAATTTACTGGTAGTGATTCAACTTTCGATTTGGAAGTGGTAACTAATTGGTATAGGACAAGAAATGAAAAATCCGATCGCCTTGATCTTGCAATTGTTGATATACTAAGTAATGAGGTGGTAGGTGAAGTGGTTGTTAATGAATATGATGAAGTAAAGCATAGTATGAATTACAGAATTTTAATCGGACAAAATGGAAGGAATCGTGGACTAGGTACAGAAGCTACAAGTCTTTTGGTGGATTATATCTTTGAGAATACAGATCTAAATCAACTAACGCTAGGAGTGTATGCCTTTAACCAACGCGGAAAAAGCGTATATGAAAAGGTCGGATTTACTTTGGAGAGTATTGATAAAGACGATTTAGAATTTGAAGGAGAAAAAATAGATTTATATAACATGGTGTTAACACGAAAAAGCTGGGAAGAAAGAAGATAAAAGTTAATTAGAGTAAGGAGTACATTATGGGAATAGAAGAGTTTTGGAGTAAGTTTTTACAAGAGACGAATCGAGAGCAAAATACAAAGTACATAGATTGTTTTCATTTTGAGCTCACAGAAAAGCTAGCGAATGAATTATTAGAACTTGTATTAATTGGACAGAAGAAGGCTACAGCAAGTAGCTTATTAGCTTATGAGCTTAACGGCGAGAGGGTACCGAGGATTGGTGATCTAAGTATAGTTACAGATTGGAACAATGATCCAAAATGCGTGATTGAAACGACTAATATTACAATAATTCCATTTAAGGATATTACCTATGAAATCTGTAAACGTGAAGGTGAGGATGATAATTTGGAATCTTGGAGACAAGGTCATATCAGATTTTTCATGAGCGAAGGTAGTGAATTAGGTTATACTTTTACTGAAGATATGCCTGTCGTATTTGAAGATTTTAAGGTAATATATAAAGTTTAAAAGAGAAGCAATGAAAGCTCCTTTGGATGTAAATCCTTAGGGGCTTATTTATTATTTTAATAAAACTACTTTGTTATCAAATTTCTAAGAAAAGAGTCGTTTATTGTTGATTTATATATGTGACATGGTATAAAATAGAGAATAGTCCTAAAAAAATATGGCAAAAGAGGTGTAGGAATAATGAGTAGGAAATTTTATTTTAATACATATCGATTCAGTACATTTATAGCTGCTATAATAATATGTCTCATTGTAATCTATCTTCATTTAATGTCACATAATAAAACACAAGCAATATATTTAGAACAAACAGAACAAACAATATTAAATCTAAAAAAAGACTATCTAAAAGATACAGTGAATAATATTTTTCTCGAGATAGATAGTTTAAGAGAAGTGAAATATAATAATTATGAGAAAAATATTTATGCAAGACTTAGTAGATTAAATGAAGAATTAGAAGAGTCAGATGAAGCTTTTATTACTTATTTTGTTAATCGATTTCGTGAGGATACAAATAAAGATATGTGGACAGCTTTATTGTGGGATGATGCAACAAAAGAAATATATTACGATTCAACTGGAATCAAGCTAAGTAATTTTGATAATAAAATAGAAAGTATGAAACAAGTACTCTCCTCATTTGTCACAATTGAGAAAGGTAATATTAAAGGACTGTTTGGGGTTAGTAAATCCTATATTGATGAAATTGTAAAATATGAAATTAGTAATTTGATACGTAATCGTACATTTTCAAATGATACCTATATTTGGGTGAATGAAGTCGTTAATTATGAAGGTGGAGATGATTATGCTATTCGCAGAGTTCACCCTAATTTAGAGAATACGGAAGGCATGTATCTATCCACAAATATGGAAGATGTTAAGGGGAATTTACCATATTTAGAAGAATTAGAGGGTATAAAGAAAGACGGTGAATTATTCTTTACCTACTATTTCAAAAAACTAAATAGTTCACAAATCTCAGAAAAAATCACATATGCAAAGCTTTATAAAGAATTTGATTGGGTAATAGCTATGGGAGTGCATTTAGATGATATCGATGCCTATGCAGCCATTGTTAATAATAATATTGATTCTTTAGCTAGTGAGGCAATTATTAGAATATTAACTTATATATTGATCGTTTTATTAATCGGATTCATAATTTTATACCTGATAGATAAAAAACACCTTTTAAGTTCAACAAAATCGCTGCAAAAAGAAATAAACTATGATTCATTAACCAAGGCAAGGAGTAGAAGATTTGGTGAGATTAGTTTAAGCAATTACCATAAAAGTTATGGTTTAACAAGTGAGAAGGTTGCTGTAATGATGCTTGATGTTGACAACTTTAAGCAAATTAATGATAGCTATGGACATAAAGCGGGAGATATTGTTCTGGCCGAAATAGTCAATACCTTAAAAGGATTGATTAGAGAAGCTGACCAGATTATTAGATGGGGAGGAGATGAGTTTGTTGGTATCTTTCCAGGATTAAAGGAAGAAAATATAACCCAATTTGGTATGACGCTATTAGAACAAACCACTGCTCTAAATATTCGTTTTGAGAAAGAAATTATTCATGTGTCTGTTTCCGTAGGATTTTCATATATAAAGGAAACGGATAATGATTATAATGATGTATTAAAAAGAGCAGATATAGCTCTTTACAAATCAAAAGAACAAGGTAAGAATAAAGTAAATGTTGTATATTAATTCTAAAGTAAATAAATAGAATATTTAAGTCTATACATAAATGAAAGGCTGTCAAAAATGATCTTTCAAAAGTTATTATAAGTTTAACTTTTGCTAGGAGTTTCATTTGGATAGCCTTTTATTTTTAATTAAACATAACTCTTTTACACACATAGTGGAGAATATCATATTATATAGTATAAATCGACAACTAAGACGTTATTATATTTATAAGTAGGAGAGTAACTATGGAATTTAAGCCAAGAAGTATTATTAAGAAAACAATACCATTCAGAAGAAACATTGGATCGAATATACATCTAAACCTATCTACGGTATCAATTATCCCCAAAACTGCATGCTGGTCTGATATGGAAGGTTTTATGAGCAGAAAGTATGGTCCTTTCGTATTTCATTTTCGAAATTCCAAAGGAGATATCGTAGCTGGTATCCGTCTTTATGTAACCTATAATTGTAATGGTAAATATAATTCAACTGGTCATTACTTGTCTAAAGTTGGTATATCCCCTTATGAAATTTTTTCGAATATGGGATATGACTTAACTTGTGATGTATCTGCAAGTGGACCAATTAACTTTGGCACAAAAGAAGAACCAATCGCAGGTGTGATATTAAAAGTTACTATGAAGCTAAAAAGTTATAAGGAATTACTATCAACAGTTACAAGCTATACTTTGGACTCACTAATTCAGAATCAAAATGAAGCAACTGATACAGAGCTTTTAATAGTAGAAACTTCATCACTAGAAAATTCAATGAATGACTATAAAAAAGAAGATTATGACAAACAAGAAAAGTTAGAAATAAATAGTGAAGCAGATGATAGAGAAAGTAATAACAATGAAAGCAATGATAGCGAAAGAAATAGCATGGTGAATAAAGAATTATCCAATCGAGCACGAAAGGATGATATGAATGCATTTAAAGGTAAAGTAGCAAATATGATAACTTCCAATAAGTATAAGGTAAATACTGAAATGCAATTTTTAAATGTAATTATTCGTGGAGATTGCCAAGTAAGTATATTAAGTGGAACTGGGTATTAGAGTAATCAATTAAAAAATAAAAGCTGACTCTATACAGAATCAGCTTTACAAATTAGCATTAATTAAGTTAATATTCACTTTGAAGAATTAAATTATTTGATCCTTTTAGATAGTGGTCAAAATAGGATAAAATAACCTGGTTCATTGTTTCAATACAGTATCTAGAATCAATCTCACCAGTACCAAGAAGGCTAGCTAAGAATGGTGAAAATAATGGTAAATCTGTAAAATTTAAATGACCTGCATCTTTAAATACAATTTGCCTACAGTCTATTGCATTATGAGCCATAACCATATTAGGATAGATATCTTTATCTTCTAGAGCTTCCTTATAATGCTCCTCATTAAATATATCTAAGATAGGGATTGGATATGGTTCATTATTTAGAACTAACTGATTATTATTAAACTCTAGTTCTTCTCCTAGAAGTGTTCCATCCACCACAACAACAGCATCAATGTCATCTCGTATTCTACCTAACTGGGCTGCACATGCTCCACCAATGGAATGTCCAAACACACCTATTTTATCGGTATCTATTAGCTGGAATACAGTATCTTCTCTATTATTCACAGTATTATCCATAACAAAATCAATTACTAGATTCATATCCTTAAGCCTAGTATCTAGCCATTCCTTTGTTAGTTTATAAGTAATATCATCATCATAATCATCATTTTGAACAGCCATAACATCATTTAAAAAAGTTTGATCTACGATGACCATATTTCCATCTGTCTGTCTTGTAAAGAAAGAATAATAGGTATGGTCTATGCTTAATACTACATATCCATTACTAGCAAGCTCCATAAATGTTGATAGGTTGCTACCTTTAAAACCAAAGGAGCCATGGGAGAATATGAGAAGTGGAAATTTTTCAGTATGATTATCTACTTCAGGATACCATAACTGAAGTGTAACTTTACGATTTTCATTTTTCTTTGAATAGGGTTCAATTCTATTTGTATCTTCAATGGTAAAAACTTTTGTAGCTACTGCATATTCGCCTGTTATAGGTAAATCTTTAAATTGTGGGAACATGATTGCTAAGAATAATAAAAATGTAACAAATATAATTCTTCTTATAGCAGTAAAAATAGTTTTTGATAATTTATAGGGTTTTTCTAATTTAATTTTGTTTTTTCTTAATTTAATAAAATAAATAACTGCCCTTATCGCTTCGATTAATAATACGAAGTACAAAAGATACCATCTAAAACTTAGCTTTATTACTTGAAGTAACACAAGCAGTATCATTAGTAGGAAGATGCCAATTGATATTTGATGTCTTAGTTTTGTCTGATAAGATTTCTTTCTCACCCTAAGAATCATCAAACTGATTTCAATACCAATAAGTAATAGTAAAATCAAAAACCCCAACATATTACAATCCCCTTTTATTGTTTAATTTATAACAAAAAAAGAATAATTCATAAAAAATATTTTTACAAGAGACATAATGTAAGATGCATTATTTTTTAATAAGATACATTTAGTAAATTATTAATTACTGACAAGTTCTTCTTTTAAAGTATGAAAGAGTATAGTATAATGGAAATAAAATACAATGTAGTATAAAAATAGAATGAGTAAATTAAGTAGGGTGATAGAATATGAATAAAATAATGATGTTAAGTATTGAGTTTAATTTTGGAGAAGTTAGGGATGTGATACATCCTGTTATACTATATGATAAAGAGAACATAATTCTTGTTGATTGTGGTTATTCTGGTTTTTTACCTAAAATAGAAGAAGCCTTAATGGAGCATAATATATCATGTAAGGATTTAACTCATGTTATTATAACCCATCAAGATCATGATCATATGGGAGCCTTGTATGACTTAAAGATAAACTACCCGCATATTAAAGTCGTATCTAGTATAGAAGAAGCACCTTATATTTCTGGTGATTTAAAATCATTAAGACTTGAACAAGCAGAGCGTTTGCAAGAATATTTACCAGAAGAACAAAAAGAGTTTGGTATAAAGTTTTGTAATATACTAAAATCTGTAAAACCTGTACCTGTGGATATAAAGGTAAAGGATGGTGATTTCTTTGATTGGTGTGGAGGCTGTCTCATTCTTGGAACACCTGGGCATACCAATGGCCATATCTCTCTTTACCTACAGCAATATAATGTGTTGATTGCTGGAGATGCTGCAACAATTGAAAATGATGACCTTGTCATTGCAAATCCTCAATTTACTTTGGATTTAGATAAAGCAGAAGAATCCCTCAGTAAAATAAAAACATATGGTGCAGAGGAGATTATATGTTATCATGGAGGTTATTTTAAGTCAAAATACAAGTAAATTATGATTAACATAATAGGAAGGAGCAATTTATGAAAAAGGAAGAGATGAATCAAATAAATGATGATAATGTTAAAACATTACTAGCATTATTAGAGGAACGATTCAATTCGAATATGAGTCGGCATAATGGAATTTCCTGGGAGGATATACAGAATAAATTATTATTTAATAAGGATGCCTTATTTTCACTAAATAAGATGGAAGAATCCGGGGGAGAGCCAGATGTAGTTAAGTATGATAAAGATACGGATACCTATATATTTATGGATTGCTCAAAAGAAACACCAATAGGTAGAAGAAGCATCTGCTACGATAGAAAGGCTCTAGACGCAAGAAAGCAAAACAAACCAGACAATACTGCTATGGAT
>JAFAEB010000218.1 GCA_023424235.1 Bacillota bacterium | reverse complement strand
GATTAAGCTAGATGTTGGTGGTTTCGGTAGTTCTATATTACGACCTTTAATTAAGGACATTCCAGTAATAAGTAAGATACTACCTGCTGTTTCTGATGAACAGGTTGCAGAGGAAAATAGTTATTCTTATAAAACTTTAAAAGAAGCCAATGAACGTATAAAGGAACTTGAAGCTATGAATGAAGCTTTGCTTGCTACGGATGAAACTAATCTAGATAGAATAAAAGAATTAGAAACAGAAGTTGCAAGACTAAAAGAGTTTGAAGAAAATCAATTAGAATTTGAACAAAGAGTGTTGGAATTTGATAAGAATGTAGTATTTGCAGAAGCTGCACCTGATATTGAAGAGTATAAAAAGTATTATGAAGCTATTAATCCAGCAAATGCAGAAGAGATTTACAGGCAAGTTGTTGAGCAAATGAAGTATTCAGAAGCATTACAAGAAAAAGCAGATATTTATCGTAAAATGAAACCAAAAGATGCAGCTGCTATATTAGAAAAGATGACAGCGGATATTGATTTAGTAGCACAAATGCTCTTATGTATGAGACCGACGGAAAGTTCATTAATATTAGGTCAAATGGATACAACCCAAGCAGCAAAAATTACGAAGAAGATGTTTGATTTGGATGCTAGTAGATTAAGCTCGGTGATTAACGACTAAGATGCATATGTATTTTAGTTCCCTAATAAAACTAAGATACAATACATTTAGTATATAAAAATAAAAGGAAAGGGGGATAAAGGTGACAACGAATAAAATAGCAATTAAAAGTATGGATTTGTTCCAAACGAGTCCTAAAAAGACTGATAATAGAACCATAGGAAAAGATAACTTTCAAAATATTATGGACAAGCAACCTACGAATAAATCAGATACTCGAGTAGAAGTTAATAAGAAAGATACAAATGACTTAAAAAGCAATACAATAACATCTTATGATGAAAGTAAAGTTACATCAAAAGAAGATGCTCTAGCAAAAACCAGTCATGATGAGGAACAATTATTAGAAGGTGAAAATACTTTAACAGGTGAAGATGACTTAACTAAAGAAGAGATAATTAAGAAGCTTGAAGAAATTGTATCAGTTATGCAACAAATTCTTATGGGGCAATTAAATCTTACGAAAGAAGAACTCGATACTGTTATGAAGAATCTTTCACTTAATACGGTTGATAGTCTTAATATGGAGCAATTAAAACTTATCGCTTTAGAAGCCAATGGCTTAGAAGACCTATCAATATTTCTAACCGATGAGAATTTACTTGAATCTGTTCATAATTTACATGAAGATCTACAAGCATTGGATTTGTTAGGTGAACTAAATATAACAGACGAAGAATTATCAGGACTTGTTAAACAACTAGACAATACTTCTTTAGCAAGAGACCAAGATATGAGTTCTTTGATTGATGAAAGCTCAGCTACTTCCAATCATGGATTTCAAATTGAAGTTGTAAAAGAAGAGAGTAGCGCTCCGAATTTAGCGGATTCCAAAGAAGCAAAAGATGAGGATGTTAAATCAAATGATAACAAGGATGTACTTAATCAAGTTGCTCCGAATTTAGCTTTTAATGAAGTGGCGAGTACAGAGTTTAGTAAAGGCATTGACGCACTAAATCAAATTAGAGAAATAGTGAATCAGGTTGTGGATCAAATAAAGTTACATATTAAGCCAGAACAGACTTCTATGGAAATTCAATTAAATCCTGAAAACTTAGGTAGAATACAGCTTTCAGTGGTTGAAAAGGATGGAGTACTAACAGCTTCCTTTAAAGCACTTAATGAAGTAGCAAAAGAAGCACTAGAAAGTCAAATTCATGTACTAAAAGATAATCTGAACAATCAAGGACTTAAAGTTGAGGCTATAGAAGTAACTGTTTCAAATTTTATGTTTGAACAAAATGGGGAAGCAGCTACAAGTCAACAAAACAATCAAAATACAAACAAGCAATTTTTCTTTAGGTCGGACGATGAGATAACAAAAATTGAAAAAGATGATCTTATGGCTGAGGTAATGGAGCAAAGTGGTAGTAGTGTAAACTATACTGCTTAAGATAATAGTTTCTTATCCTAGTATTAATTTACTCAGCTATGAAAGGAGGAAGAAATGTCTGATTTTATTAATAAAGTTATGAATGGTGAAATGAGTGCTAGTAATAAAAGTGCTACAAAATCTACCTTAGGTACAAATACGTTAGGTAAGGATGCATTTTTACAGCTCCTTGTTACTCAAATGAAGTATCAAGACCCATTAAATCCAAATACAGATACAGCATTCGTTGCACAATTAGCTACCTTTTCTCAGTTAGAACAAATGCAAAATTTAAGTCAAACATCAAGTAATTCACAAGCATTTGGCTTAGTTGGTATGAATGTATCTGTTAAATCAGAAGATTCATCAGGGAATGTTACAATTAAATCCGGTGTTGTTGACTATGTTACTATGAAAAATGGAAAGGCGCAATTAAATATTGAAGGAAGCTTTTATTCCATCGACCAACTTGATACGGTTCTAGATACTTCCTATGTTATAGAAAAAGGATTACCTTATGTTGTGGGTACAGTAGATGAAACCTTTGACAAGAAAGCTCCAAAAGACATTACTTTTAATGTTAATTTTGGTAGTCAGAGTACGGTTGCAACTGATGTAGCAGTTATTATTAATAATAGCGTAGTTGATGCTAAACATGTTTCCATCTCAGGAACAAAGGTTACAATTAGTAAAGATGCCTTTTCTGAACTTAAAGATGGAATCTATAAACCTACATTAGTATTTAACGATCCATTATATACAACAGTATCAGGAAAAGTTAAAATAACAGTTACAAATTCGGATCCAGAAGCAAATCCAGAAGTTCCTGACGAAACAGAAGATCCAGAAGGGAATTCAACTATTTAGGATCAAGTGGATAATTGAAACATATATTACGTGTGTATACATAGATGGGAGTCTGATGATATGAATCCAATATCACAAAGAAATTTCTCTTCTATTGAGCGTATGTCTGATAAACTCTTACATTATAAGAGTAATCAAACCATTCAAAGCAAGGAAATGAGCGTATCGTTCGAAGATGTATTAAAACAGACGAACGAAAGAAATGTGGAAGAAGGATTAAAATTCTCAAAGCATGCCAATGAAAGGTTAGCAAGTAGGAATATTGATTTATCACAAGCACAGTTAGAGAGACTTATGAATGGTACAAAAAAAGCCCATGAGAAGGGAATAAACGAATCATTAGTTATGATTGATAATATTGCTTTTATAGTGAATGTAAAAAATAATACAGTAATTACAGCGGTTAACGATAATGATGATAAAATATTTACAAATATTGATGGTGCTGTGATTATGTAGGTTATGCTGGACCCCTTAGGGAAGCATACAACCCTTGACTGACAGATAGGGATTAAAAATTTAGGAGGTCAAATATTATGATGAGATCATTATATTCTGGTGTATCAGGATTAAGAATTCACCAGACTAAAATGGATGTTATAGGTAATAACATTGCCAATGTTAATACAGTAGGTTTTAAAGCTAGTTCTGTTACATTTTCCGATGTATTCTACCAAACAATACAAAGTGCTACTGGTCCTAATGCAGCAACTGGTGCTGCTGGTAAAAATGCAATGCAAATCGGTTTAGGTTCTAGCGTTGCTTCTATTACAGCTAATATTACAACAACAGGTGGTTCTCAAAGAACAGATAATCCATTCGACTTAATGATATCTGGTGATTCTTTCTTCGTTGTAAATAGTGGTGGTACAAATTACTTTACAAAAGCTGGTTCCTTTGGTATTGATGCACAAGGAACATTATCTACTGCAACAGGTGCAACAGTAATGGGTTGGAAGGTAGATCCAAATGATCCAAATAAGACGGTCGCTGAGGAAGTAAGTCCATTAAAGATTATGTCTCCAGAAAATCTTTTTGCTCCACCAGCGGCAACAACGAATGCGTACATAACAGGAAATATTGATAGAAATGATACACAAATAGCACCTGGTGCATCAGGAAAAACAATTAATCTATCATTCTATGATGAAATGGGAAATAGTTATACGGCTGATTTAAAAGTTGTACAAACAGCTACTGCAACGAACAAGTATACAGTAACCGTTGATGATATAAGAGATGAAGATGGAAATTCCATTTTCGTTAAGAAAACAGTAGATGCTACTACGGGTGCTGTAACTTATGGTCCATCATCAATTACAAGTTTTAATTTTGGTGGCTCAGCTTTTACAGCTGCAGTTGATACTGCAACAGGAAAAGTAACTACAACAGGAACAAATCCAATCATTACTTTTAATGGAGCATCTGGTGAATTTATTGGTATAGGAGCAGATACCTCAACAAGTAAGAGTATATCTTTTGGAGTTACAGCTAGTCCAAACCCTTTTAAAAACATTGATGTTGATTTCTCAAGCCTTACAATGTATGCAACGAGTGGTAAATCAACTCTTGAATCCACAAAGGGAAGCTTAGAAGGTCTTGGCGCTGGTAAGAAGGTTGGTAATATGACTGGTGTAAGTATTGATGCAGCCGGTAAAATCTTTGGTAAGTATGACAATGGAGATAGCAAATTACTAGGACAAATTGCCGTAGCAAGTTTCTCGAATCCGGCAGGTCTTGAATCAGTTGGTAACAGTATGTTTGCCCAAACACAAAACTCTGGCGAATTTGATGGTATTGGCCGTGACATTTCAACCGATGGTGGTGGATTTACTACAGGTGTACTTGAAATGTCAAATGTTGATTTATCTGCACAATTTACAGATATGATAACAACTCAAAGAGGATTCCAAGCAAATTCAAGAATAATAACTACCTCCGATACATTATTAGAAGAGCTAATCAATTTAAAGAGATAATAGACTAAGATACTAGGGTACTCTGGATTCTAAACTAGTTATTCTTATTAGATTCTAGAGTACCTATAACTATATCATACATAATAGTGTAAAATAAAATGCTAATAATATTAGGTATGTAAATATAATTTCACTTATAAGCGATTGAGTTTTCAAAGCTGGTGAAGAAAGGTATGGTTATATATGATTAATCTTACTAGAATGAACAATACAGTAATTACTGTTAACGATGACTTAATTGAAACAATTGAAGAAACACCGGATACAGTTATAACCCTTACTACAGGAAAAAAATTAGTTGTAAAAGAGAGTACGAAAGAAATTATTGAGTTAGTGAAAGCGTTTAGAAAAGAAATATATAAATTTAATACAAAAGACTTTTAGTTAGGTAGGTGACTATTTTGAATATCGCATCAATAATAGGGTTAATTGCAGGGATTATATTAATGATATTTGGTATTACATTCCAACAAGACTCATTATCATTTAATTTTGGAATGCTTGGGAATTTCTTTGATATTCCATCAGTACTAATCACGTTCGGTGGTTCCTTCACTACAATGATTACTATGGAACCAAGCATTCGTAGTTATTTAAACAAGTTAGCATCCTTTAAACTTGTAGTGAAATCGCCTGCCTATAACGATGTTGAAACAATTAAGAATATTATTGCATTATCCAATGTGGCTAGAAAAGAAGGGTTATTAGCTTTAGAAGAAACAGCGAATGGAATCGAAGATGATTTCCTTAAAAAAGGTATTCTTCTAATCGTAGATGGAACGGATCCCGAATTAGTACGTAGCATCTTAGAAACAGAATTAGGATGTATCGAGGCAAGGCATAATGAAGTAATAGGTTTTTGGGATAAGCTTGGTGCCATGGGTCCTGCCTGGGGTATGATTGGTACATTAATTGGACTTATTAATATGCTTGTTGACTTAAATGACCCAGCATCCATTGGTCCTAACATGGCAGTTGCTCTTATAACAACTTTTTACGGTGCAGTATTAGCAAATTGGGTTTGTATACCAATCGTTAATAAACTAAAAGTAACTAATGGTGCTGAAATTATGATGAAAGAAGTAATTGTAGAAGGACTATTATCCATCCAAGCTGGTGAAAATCCACGAGTTATTGAAGAAAAATTAAAATCCTTCCTAAATCCATCTAGCCGTCAAGCTTTTGATGTGAATGAAGGTGGTGAATTAAATGGCTAGAAAAAAGAGGGCAGAAGAAGCAAGTGCTGGAGCACCATGGCTAAATACTTTTGCAGACTTAATGAATTTATTATTATGTTTCTTTGTATTATTATTTGCATCCTCAACAGTAGATGCAGACAAGTATGAGCAAATTGTAACTTCTATGTCTAGTTCCTTTAGCATTTTTAGCGGTGGTGGCAGTGCAATAGAAGATGGTATGTTAATCTCAACAGGTATTAAGCAGCTAGATAGATTAGATGAATATGAAAAGACTGCAAGTGATGTTGTAGATGAAGGGGATAGTACCGGATATTTAGAAGAGTACCTTGCAGAACAAAAAGAATCAACAGAAAAATTATATAGTAAAATAGTTGATTTAGCAGATAAAAGTAATATTAGAGATAATCTTCAAATAAGTGTAGATCCCAATTTTCAATATGTTAAGTTTTCACTAAGTGGTTCTATTTTATTTGATTCAGGAAAAGCTGATATAAAGACGGAGGCAGTTCCTTTATTTAGTAAAATTGGGGATATTCTAAGGATATATAAAGGCTACCATATTGAAATTGAAGGACATACAGACAATGTTCCGATTAATAATAGTGCCTATTCAAGTAATAATTGGTTATCCTCTGCAAGAGCTTTGAATGTAGCCATGTATTTAATCGAAGAGAAGGGGTTAGATCCTAAGACCTTAAGTTGGACAGGTAGAGGAGAATACGATCCAGTTGCTAGTAATGGTACAGAAGAAGGCCGTAAGAAGAACAGACGTGTAGAGATTAAAATATATAATGATTTATATGTTAAGTAATAGTAATATTAATATTGGCAGATGGGAGTAATACATATTATGAAAAAAAATTTATTGACAATTATTATATTAGCGTTAGGAATATTAAATATGATTTTATCTACAATTATCGTATTTACTATGGTTCCTACAACAATGAGAACAAACAAATTAATTGCAAAAGTAGCTGCTAATATCGATCTAGAAATAAGTCCTTTAAAAGAGGAAGAAGAAATTAGTGAAATTAAAATAGAGGATATTGAAATATATCATGTAAGTGACCCTTTAATTATTAACTTAAAGAAAAGTGATAAAGATAGCAAAAATCACTATCTATCAGTAGAAGTAGCTTTATCTGTAAATAAAAAGTCAAAAGACTATAAAACACTTGCTTCTAAGATAACTGATTATGAAACCTATATTACAGAGATTATTACGGAAGAATTCTCGAAATATACTATGGATAATGTAAACGAAAGTAAAGATGAAATAAAAGTATCCATCTTAAATAAGATACAAGAAAAATTTAATTCTGAAATTGTAATAAATGTATCTTTTGGAAAATTCGTAGTTGAGTAGATTTTTGATGATTTTATTAGAATTTTGTGATATTATAGTTTATAGTAATCACCCGGGAGGTAATGGCAATGGGCGATGTCTTGTCCCAAAACGAGATAGATAACCTGCTTAAAGCTTTAAGCAGTGGTGAACTAGATGCGGATGAGTTTAAAGGTAATGGTGAGAAAATAGTTAAAAATTACGATTTTGCCAGACCATCCAAATTTTCAAAAGAGCATCTTAGAACGTTAGAAAATATTTTTGAACATTATGGGAGATTGCTTTCAACGAATTTACCTGCTTATTTTAGAAAGAATGTGCAAGTAGAAGTAATAAATTCTGAGGCAGTTGCCTATTCTGAATTTACGAATGCTTTATCAAATCCTGTATTATTGGGGATTGTTGATTTTGCTCCTTTAGAAAGTAATATTATTATAGAATTATCAAACAAACTTGGGTATGCAATGCTTGATCGTATGCTAGGTGGTGGAGGACAGCCAATAGAAAAGGTAAGAGAATTTACTGAAATTGAGCTTATCATTTTAGAACGTATATTTAACGTGTGCACCAACTTACTAAGTGAGCCATGGAACAATGTGGTAGAGGTTCACCCAAGATTAATTCGAATAGAAACGAAATCACAGTTTGCGCAAATTATTGCACCTAGTGAAATGATTTCAATCATAACAATGAACATAAAAATTGGTAATATTGACGGAATGATGAATATATGTCTTCCGTAT
>JAFAEB010000202.1 GCA_023424235.1 Bacillota bacterium | reverse complement strand
TCACATCCACAGTCTCCCATGCAATTCCAGCTAGTGCAAAACGTGTGCCTACTGGATAGACTTTATCCACTGTACCGATGGTACGATTTTCATCTTTAACGAGAAGATACTCTGCTGCTAAGAACACGGTGAGGAATTTATGGCTATTTACAACCTTCTCACCTTCTCGTCCAATCATTAATCCACCATGATCCGTTCGTTCCAAATGATCGATACGAACTAAGTGTTCAAGCAAGCATTTATAGTCTTCCTGTGGTATATGCTTAAAACATCCTAAGGTTAGTATTGACTGTGCAAGATATGCTGGAGACATCTCCCCATTGCTTTTTAAGCAGCTCATAGTCTGATGATACAGTAAATTGTATGGATGATTTTGTGGTGGAATTGGTTCAATCCAATGATCTTTTAAGTAAAGCCAAACGATACTAATGGTCCTTATAAACTCCCAATTAATTGGCCCTAATATATCTCCAGAGTTGATTCTTATACTCTCTACAAAGGTAAAGAGTAATTGTGGAATCTGACCCCTTCTACCACATCGGCCTAAACGCTGAGCAAAACTTGAAACATTAAGTGGTGCACCTACTTGGACTGCTTGATCGAGAGAACCAATATCAATTCCTAGCTCCAAGGTAACCGTAGCTCCTGTTACAATTTTCTCATCGGCTGATTTCATCTCATCCTCTGTACTTTCACGAATAAGGGCTGAAACATTTCCGTGGTGTACTCGGTACACATCGGGAGCTTTATTTTTTAAGGCAATTTCTCGTAAATGAGCCATGATAAATTCTGTCTCCTCACGACTATTAGTAAAGATTATTGTCTTCTTATCTAAGGTTTGTTTAAAAAGATACTCGTAATGTTCACGGTCTCCCATATCCCCAGAGTTAACGTTAATGACATTACCACTTCCGTCTTGTGTGACTAGATCCCGTTCTTCAGCATAATTTACAAAGCGCTCGATATGAAGTCTAACACGCTTTTTCCCTTCTTCCGTTATAGGAGCAGCGCATTTCCTACCTGTTCCAGTGTTTAACCAGTTGGTAGCAAGTGATACATCACCTAATGTTGCAGACAAACCAATTCTTCTTGGGTTTACTCCAGTTAGTTGCTTAAGTCGTTCTAGCACACAAAGTAGTTGTATGCCACGGACATCTCTCATAAAGGAATGTACCTCATCGATGATAACAAATCTTAAATCTGAAAACATAGAAAGACAGGCACTACGTTTATTAGTAATAAGACTTTCTAAGGACTCTGGAGTGATTTGTATTAAGCCTTCTGGATTCTTAATTAGCTTATTCTTTTGTGTCTGGGAAGCATCCCCATGCCACTTGGTTACTGGAATATTAGAGTCAAGAAGCATTAGCTCTAGCCTCTTAAACTGGTCATTAATTAATGCCTTTAGTGGTGATATATACATAACTCCTACTGAGCTTGATGGTTTATTATATAGTTCTGTCAGTACTGGTAAAAAAGCCGCTTCTGTTTTACCTGATGCAGTACCAGAAGATAGGAGCAAATTGTCGTCGCTATCAAAGATAACCTCACAGGCAGCGACTTGATTTCCTCTTAATTCTTCCCAATTATTTTGATATATAAAATCTTGTATAAAGGGTGCCAGTCTATGAAACACGTCCAAAATATCACCTCATTTCTGCGCATATTCTAAGCGCTGATCCAAAATGTAAAAGAGTAAATGCGTAAGTTTGTGTAGATGGTAGTTCCATTAGTATAGCTATATTAGGGATTACTTAAGCTCATAATTGCTCTATATTTTTTGATTTTTATAAGCCTAACTATTAATTATTAATCTTGAACATTATGAAAGCCTATAGTTCAAATTCTTGAAATTCAGTGTGGATACTTTCCTCTGATAGACCACCTTTCGCCATCTCAAAGCTATTACTTCCTAAAATCTCAGAAACACTTTTCTCTGGATTTTGGTATAGGATATTAATTAATTCAATGAAATCACGAATAATTTCACGAGGAGTAATATGTGTCTCGGCTCCAACTCTGTTATATTCTACCGTTAAGAAATAGACCAAATCATCATGTGCTAAAGATGGAGTATATTTATATAGACCTGCATGGATATACATAAGTTTCTCAACTAATATATACATTTCCTCCTGTGACAGCATTTTTAAACGAATGATAGGAGCAGAAAGATCCTTCATATCCTCTGTGGCAAAGTGGCCTTCTGCCAAACGAGACCTTAAAGCTTCATAACTAAATACTCCTTTATATTTATCCTCAATACATTGTGGAGTGCCTCCCATAAGAAAGCCGATATGGCTAGCTTTTCCCTGTAATACATCATTGTACATGGTAAGGATTTTCTCATAATTATTTGCCCTTGTAATACTATTTGGTATCTTAAAAATATTCACTAACTCATCAATTACAACAAGCATTCCTTTATATCCAGCTCCAACTAAAAATGTAGCAAATACCTTTAGAAAATCATACCAAGTCTCATCGTTAACAATGAAATTAATGCCTAAGTCTTCCTTGGCTTCCTTACGAGTTGGATATTCTCCTCGAAACCAACGAAGTACATTAGATTTCATTGCACTGTCATCTTGCTTATATGCTTTCCAATATGTGACTACTGCTTTGGCAAATTCAAATCCATTAACCATTCCTTCAAGGGAACTAGCCACACTATATATTTGTTTTTCAACTAACAACTCAAATTCTTCTTCCTTAACATCAAGCTGAGACTTAACCGATGCTTGAATACCAGAGATCCATTTCTCAAGGATTAGAGGAAGTGCGCCACCATCAGGTTTTGACTTCGTAGAAAGGTTTTGGATAAGCTCCTTATAAGTAGCCAATCCCTGACCCTTGGTACCTGCAAATCTTCGTTCTGGCGATAAATCTGCATCCACTACTACAAATCCTTTTGCTGTTGCATAGTTACGTATTGTCTGAAGTAGAAAGCTCTTTCCACTACCATATTTACCTACGATAAAACGAAAGGATGCACTACCTTCTTCTATCATTTCAATATCATGAAGTATAGCATCAATCTCCTGGGTTCTTCCTACTGTAATGTATTCCAATCCCACTCTTGGTACAACTCCACCCTTTAAGGCATTGATTAAAATGTTCCCTATTCTACTAGGTACTTGATTTCCCATACTCATTTTATTAATTCCTTTACATTTTCTATATAATCTTCGTATAACATAAAATCATCATCTATTAGACTATCACCAACCAAGTCCATTGACTTTTCATTAATTCCTTCTACTAGAACTTCAACCATGATTCCAAATTGATCCGCATATTTCTTTAATTCCATCTCACTATTTAAAATTACAGATAGTGCATTTCTCTCAATATCACTTAGTTCATTCCTTAGCTTCTGCCAAATATCTGATATCGATGTTTCAGGTATTGCATCTGACTGTAAAGTAAATCTATCTTCTATTCTTATATCTTTAGCATCTTTAGTAACCATATCTGCCATTGGATCGATATCTTTATCAATAGCCCTACTGTTTATCCCAGTTGCATCTTGTATACTTGGTTTGCTTTCCAATGATTTTACATCTATCCTGTCTAGCTTGTCCATTAATGTAACGATATCTTTTACGGTATCCGTATTGGGTAAAAATAGACTGCTTTGAAGCATATCGAAGTCATTAAATCCCTGCATATGACTAGCTGGCTGTTCATTAGAATTGGGCAGTATATTTGGCTTTTGCTGCGTATTTAGCTTTGGTTGAGTATTAGGCTTTGGTTGTGTATTAGGCTTTTGAGGTACATGAGCCTGTGTGCCTTGCATTGTTAATATAGAGTTAAGTGATGTATCCAACTCCTTAACCACTAACTTTTCCTGTATGCTCAATGCTTCTTGCCTAATTCGAGACAATGCATCAAGATCTACCGTTACAACTGTTTTCTTTGCTTCTTTATATACCTTAGTGACTGTATCCGTAATGATACTTTCTAGAGATACATTCACTTGCTTTAATTTTAGGACAGCATCATGGGTGAGTCCTTCCATGGTAGCTGTAAGTTTATACTTATATTTTGTCAATTTCCTTAAGACAACTTCTATCTGTTTCATAATAGAACCAATCAGCTGCCTACTGTCATCAGAGGTAATGCTTGCATTGAAGCCCCATTTATTATTATTACATATATATATTTCATTCTCAGAAAGGACAATCCGCCTGTCAATTTGCTTCTTCCATGGGTAAAATAATGCGTCTTTAAAGGGTTCCCATTCCTTCATTTTTTTCGTAGGTTGAAAGATAGATTCATCAAACAACATACCATTATTTTCAAATACATGTCTTAACTCTTCAATTACCGATTGGAAACACTCTTGAATTAATATCTTGTTATCTCCCTCATAAAATGAAGACTTTCTAATATCATATTTCGATATACTACAGTAGAATTCAAAGTTGTCTTTGGTATTTACCATGTTAGGATATTTTAATGTAAGATTGTTTGCATCAATAAATTCTTTGAATGTATGTGGAAGCTGATAATATATGTGGTAATCCTTTAGCCATTTCAGTACATACTTGTCTATGGATGGATAATAAGGATTGAACTCTTTCCAGAAAAACATTAGTTTATTTAAACCATCGAGGGGATCACTCACCCCGATGTTATTTAATAATTCATATATATAGAGAAAGCCATACGACAAGGATACATTAGTAATGTTTCCCTCTCTCACCTTCGTACGCCAAGTAAAATAGGTGCGAAGCTGTTCGTATCCCATCATCTGATAACTAGGAAAGTACTGCGAAAGAGGTTTATCTTCCGTGTAATCATCCGAAAAATCTTTCATAAAAATACCTTGCTTATAAAAGATTCTGGCATTAAATTGCTTCACCCGATGATCAAAAAAACGGGAATTGTCATAGGGAGGTCGGTTAGATCCTGCAATCTCTCTCATCTTCCCAAAAAGCTCTCTCTTTTCATCTTTTTTTTGAACCTCAATCTTTTGAGATTTCAATACGAATTTACCAACACCAGGTATAGGACAGGAATCGTATTCAATCTCATAGAACATACTCTCATTAAGAGAATTAGCTTCGGACGTTTCTACTTTAGACATTGACATTGCTTTCAATTCATCTTGAACCTTAAGTCGTCCAGGGATTCCTGATGGTTTATATATTTTATTTGATTCAAATTCTTCCATGATTTCCCCTCCGACAATTCATTTATAATTAATGCTTTAATTACTTAAAACAACATGATTTGGATTGTACAAACATTGTAATAACTGAATACTAACTTCTAATTTATACCTTTTTCTTTGCAAACATATATTCTAATTATACCTTATTTTCTATAAAAATCAATAATGAAAGAGATAAGTCAGTGTCCCAAGAAATTAAAGTGCCACCAAAAGAAAAAGGTTAGTTTTTGCCTAAAAATATTCTATATTTATAATACCATTATTTACACAAATAAATATACTTCTATATTAGAACTTTAATATTAATACACAATCAAAATATAAACGATAGACAGATATATTTTTTATAATTATTAATTGGTAATAAATCAAAAATATCATTAAATAAGATTTATTTTTTAAGCAAATAATAGTTTTTTATAAGAAAACAGATATAATATGAATATAAAGGAGGACTTAAAGATGAAAATTTTATTTTTTGGTGCTAGAAATTATGATAAAGAATATTTCAACGCATTACTTTCAGAATATAAAGATATTACTATAAAATATATTTCAACAAATCTAGCTGAAGAAACTGCTCGATTAGCAGATGGCTATAATGCTATTTGTGCATTTGTGAATGCAGACATTAGCTCAAATGTTTTGGAAAAATTAAAGGAATGTGGCATTGAATTGATACTAATGAGATGTGCTGGTTATAACAATGTAGATATAAACAAAGCAAATGAGTTAAATATTACTGTTATGAGAGTTCCTAGTTATTCACCAGAAGCTGTTGCAGAGCATGCGATGGCATTGGCTTTAACAGCAAATAGAAAAACTCATAAGGCTTATGCTAAAATGAAGGAAAATGATTTTAGCTTAAGTGGATTAATGGGGCACAATTTATACACAAAAACAGCAGGTATTGTAGGAACTGGGCAAATTGGAGCTGCTATGGCTAGAATATGTTTTGGTTTTGGCATGAAAGTACTTGCTTATGATATACACAAGAATAAAGAGATTGAATCATTTGCCCAATATGTCACATTTGATGAATTACTAGAAAAATCAGATTTAATTTCCCTACATTGTCCCTTATTAACTGAAACCTATCATTTAATAAATAAAGATACTATTAATAAAATGAAAGATAATGTTATTTTGGTAAATACCTCTAGAGGTGGTTTAATAGATACGAATGATTTAATTGAAGCTATAAAAAATGGAAAATTCGCTGCAGTTGGATTGGATGTTTATGATGAAGAAAATGGTTTGGTTTTTGAAGACCATTCCGAAAATATTCTTCAGACTACGATTGTAGCTAGATTATTATCCTTCCCAAATGTAATGATTACCTCTCATCAAGGTTTCTTTACGAAAGAAGCTATGGAAGCGATTAGTTTTACTACCTTAGAAAATGCTAAGGCATTTATAAAGAAAGAGCAACTGGTAAATAAGGTTAATTAATAGAGCAATGATATTATTAAGTAAATAATTCATTACAAGAAAGAACAAAGTAGAAAATTATTATCTACTCTGTTCTTTCTTATGTTAAATACTGCTTACTATTCTGTATTTATCAATATGATAATTTATTATAGGTTAGATATCAATTATACAATAGTACCTCTAGTCCTATGATACATCAGACGAAGCAAAATAAAATCAATTATAGTTTACCACTACTATTTTCTATGTTATATGGTTATGTAATTATAAAATAAAACAATCCTTGCAGGTGTTACTATTCATGTCAGGATTGTTTTATTATGTTATTTAATTTGTTTTATGCTTCTACACCTTTCTCTGGTACACTTGGTAAAAGGATAGCAACTGCAATAAATAGCATACCTAATATTGCTAAACCAGCAAAGCCTACTTCTAATACGGATGGATATTTATCAGAAATTTTAAATAATGTTAATTTACCAAGATCCATTGTTTTAAATAAACCAAGTTCTTCGAAAAATCCATAGGATAATGAAAATGCAAAAGCTCCAAGAAGTCCACCAATAATTGTGCTAATACCCTTCTTAAATCCTACTCCTGATGCAGCTACACAAGTACCAGGACAAGTGCCAGCCCAGCCAAAACCGATACCAAATATGATACCACCTATTACTACACCAAGATGAGTTGTTTTTACACTAAAATGTGTAATATCTAATATTCCTAACATTCCAGTAATGGATACTAGTAAGGCAGCCAAACCAATCCCAAATACAATAATTTTCATAATAGATAAATTTCTTAAGGTAAGCATACTCTTTAATTTATTGGTGTTAGCAGCTCCTGAATAATAAAGAGCAAAGCCAAATAATCCTCCAAGTAAAACAGCTAATATTATATTCATTACAATACCCCCTTATTTATTGAACTTCTTTCTGTAAAAATTGCTATTGGTATTGCAATTGCAAATACTGCAATGGCAAAGAAGAATCCACTTACACTTCCCTGCATCATACCACTCATCATATGTCCACTAGTACATCCATCCGCCATCCTTGCACCATATAATAAAAGAAATCCAGATAGAAAAGATGGTGTATATGTTTTGATAAAATTACCTTTTTCAACTTTTACATTTTCAATACCTTCTACAACAAATGTTGAATCTTTCGATTTTTTCTTTGCAAGTACTAATTTTGCTACAATTGCTCCAAGAGGTATGGCTAAAACAAAGATAAAATCATAGTTCATCGGATTCTTAATATTTTTAGCAAGTTTACCTTCACTCTTATCATAATAAGCATTTGTACTAGAATATCCGCTTTCTCTACTTTGGTCCTCTGTAATTACGCTCTTATCAATTGTGCTGTGTATTATACCACTCAATACAC
>JAFAEB010000173.1 GCA_023424235.1 Bacillota bacterium | reverse complement strand
GTATAATTCTTACTAGGTTTTGCAAATCCAGTATTCCTTATTTCTATTTCCATATTAATCCTTTGTCCAGGTACCATGGTATCAGGCAAGATAACCGTGGAGAGACTAAGCCTATAGCCAAGATGTTCTTTTATATAGGTATAACCATCCTTTCCTCCATAGCTTTGCTTTTTAAAATCTTCTAAAACCTCTGTATTATAATATCGATTTAGATATGTCAGGTTCATTTTATGAAATTCTAATACTGCATTTTCTATTTTAGTATATTCGCTAATATTGGTCATTTCACCCCCATTTATCTGGGTTAAGATGTTCTCTTCCATCCAAGCAAGTTCTGTTTTTCTATCATACCCTTCTTCTACATAGGTCCCCATATCATTATCCGTAGAAAGTAGTGCATCATTATGAATTCCAAACCTTTCTATGGCGAGACCATATTCCAAAGCTTCTCGGATAAACATAGGTCTTCTTACATTTATAACAATTTCTTCGTCAAACTTTAAAAATAGCTCTTGTAATAATTTGATACGAAAGGGAACACTCTCCTCGTCTTCCTCCATATAGGGGCTGTTATGCCATTCCCCATAAGGGCCAATAAATCCTGCTTGAATACCTAAGACAATATCTTTATATGGATTTATCACATCTGCTAGCTGACCCACATGGCTAAGAATCGTTTCAAAGTTATCCGGTTGATTGTAATCATCACCCCAAAAGTGGTAAGCCGCTCTAACCACCACAGCCATACCGACTCTTCTGCATTCATCAAGAGCCTTTCTTATCTCTATCATTTTTTCTTCCGATATTTTATCATGATTGATATCTTTTATAAGATTTATGCCCATAAGAACGATACGAAATTTTTCATCACCATTATAATAACCTTCCACTAGCGGATAGTCCTTGCTATCAATTTGAGCATAAAATCCTCTGTTTGAATTTACGATACTTTGATTGCCTTCTTTAAAGATAAGCTTAATATAGTCCTGCTTCCAGTAAATGAAATATATAAATATAAAAATAAAAAGAATAACCATTAATATAGCTATACCTATTATTCGTCTACTAGTTTTTTTCACGATAATCTCCATTCTATCATTGATATTGATAAATCATTCTATTTATAAAGCTCTTTCTTATTTCACAGTCTGTTTACTATACCACTTAAGGAATGGAGCCAATATTGTAAAAAGAAATGCAATCATAAAGTACATCTTTTGTCGAAGTAAGAAAAACAAAAGTATAAAGCCGTATTTTTGAAATAGGCGTTTTATAAGCATTAGGTTTTTATATGCATTCTTATCTTTGATTGTATCTATAATAGACTTTTCTTCTAGAAAACAATTTAATCTCTCATATATTTTTTTATATGATACCCCTTCGTATGGAATGTTTTTTATAAGTGACCAGCATACAACCCTTGCGGTAAGGGCAGTAAGCAAGTCTCTCTCTTCGTCTAATATACGATTTCTTTTAAGCCAACTGATATACTCCTTTAGCATTTCTCTATTCTTTTCAGCAATTCTATCATCTTCCTTTCTAGTTGTGGAAAATGTGGTATCCGCAGAATAACAATATACCGGTTCACAGCATTGAAAATAAGAGGGGTCTTTTCCAAAAACTTTTAAATTAAATAACTGGTCTTCCATATAAACTTTTTTGATATCATCAAATTGTATTTGGTTTTCCACTAAAAACTGTCTTCTATAAACTTTGTTCCACAAATATCCAAAGATGCTTTCTGTCTTAATATTGTGGAATCGTTCTCTTTCCAGCTTTGTACCTCTTCGCTTAACAATACCTTCATGCGACTTTATGGTAATGAGAGTTTTACCTTCCTTATACTTTCTATAATACAAAGCAGATATTACATCATATTTATTTTGCACTGCAATATTATGAAAGACCTCCATGCCCCTTGTCAATAATTGATCATCAGCATCCACAAACCATATATAATCTCCAGTAGCCATGGTAAGACCTATATTTCTTGCGATTCCCTGTCCTTGATTTATAGTATGTATTACCTTAATTCTTTCATCTTCTCTTTCTAGTTGGTCGCAAATTATACCAGTATTGTCCTTTGATCCATCATTTATAATAATCAGCTCCCAATTATTATAGCTTTGCGCCTGAACCGATTTTACCGCTTGCTTGATATCCTTCTCACCATTATAGACAGGAATAATAACGCTGAATTTTACCATTTTTATTCTCCTGACTTCTCATATACTAAATTAGCAATCACTTTACCCTTTTTGCTAGCTATTAATTTCTGGTTCATAAAAATATGTTGTTCAAAGTGTTTTTCCAAATATCTTAATCTATAATATCCAACTGACCAACTAATTAATGCTCCAATAAAGGTTCCCGCTCCATATAGACTTGGTGATAGTCTTGCGGACCATAAGGCTCCAATAAATATAAATAAACAGAATACTAAACTTACAGATACAGCACCTTTCATGTCATCATAATAAAACAAATATATGATTAGACAGTAGGTTATAAAAATAACTAAATAACTAGCTGCAAGTGATGAATATATTTCCATGGTCAAGCCACCGAATCCTAAGCGAGGTAAAAAAGTCCTGAACAATAAAAATAAAAACACTGTTATAATCGACTGTAGTGTAAATACATGAACAATCTGCTGCTTCATAGCTCGAAACATTTTCTTTTTATTTTTATTTATTTCTCTATGAGTGGAGCCTATAACTGATTCCATATAATTTTGATACCTATCATGAAACTCAGTTTCCGCCATTACCGTAAATATCATTACAGTTGATATATTGGTAAATAAAGCTAAGCAGCTTGCCATATCATAAGGCCCCATACTAATCATAGTTGCTGCTACCTTGTTATTTCCAAGAAGTGCCCAAAATACAAAATTATGAATATATAAGCCTAAAAAATATAAGAGATTTGAAAAAAATATTTCTTTATACTTTACAAAATAGCTTAAAACTTTAAAAAAACCAGATTTAGCCTTGGAAAAATATCTGTGAATATATGCTGATACTAGAGAAGATATCACAAAAAAACCAAAGGTCAGTCCATACAGAATAGAATGAATAGTGTCAACTGCTTTCGTATAAGACAATATTATAGATAATAAGGCTCCAAATATCATACCTATAAGAAAAGAAATCGTAATAACCCTATAATCCTTCGTAGCATGTAGGTAAGTCATTGAAAAATATAAAAAAATTGTGGAAATCCATAAGAAATAAACACCTAATACAAAAGTAAGTTCAACTCCTCCCACTACATATAAGCGATAGCAAAAAGGAATAGCAATTATAGTTGCAACTAATCCTAGTAAAAGTAAACCAGTATAGTAAGATGGTAAAATATCTTCGTACTCTTCTTGAAAAAACTTATCTGCAATAAATCTGGAAAAAATTGCGTTTACACCAGATGTAACAATTGCTGAAAAAATAAAGATATATAGTATTGTAGTTGATAATAGCTCTCTTTCATAATATGTAACAGAAGATATTCCTAAAAACATATATAATAAAATTAATACTGCCATAACAATAATTGTAGGTCCAACCGTAATTAAAGCGCTATACCCAATACCCGCTGTTATACTTAAAATACTACTTTCCTTAAAAATCTTCCTTAATTCAAACCCAATTCCCGCCATATACTAGTTTCACATCCTCTCTGATATCGTTAAATATGCATCCATATACCTTCTATAGCTATCTTCTGCTGAATAATTTTTAGTTACTCTTTGATATCCGATTTCACCCATATTTATTCTTAGTTGCTCATCCTTGCTAAGCTTTAATATAGCCTGCGCCATTTTTTCTGGATTCATAACCTGTACTACATATCCAGCTTGTCCAAGAGTATCAATATCACCTTCTATTAATCCTCTACAATTTCCTACATTTGTAGCAATTACAGGTTTATGTGCTGAAAAAGCTTCCAAAATAGATAATGGCTGACCTTCACTGATGCTGCTTAATACAATGATGTCCATTTTACCCATATAGTCTAAAACATTTACCATACCTGTAAAAATGACATCTTTTATATCAAGTTCCTCTACAAGCTGCATACATTCATTTGCATACTGTTCACTTTCATCAAGAGGACCCATAATCCATAGTTTTAATCGATTACAATTAAGTTTAGCTATACTAAAAGCAGTAATTAACGTTTTAACATCTTTAATCGGTGTAACACGAAGTACGGCTCCAATATTAATATAAGTATCTTCCTTCTCCTTAGGAGCTAAATTCTGAAACTTATTAATCATTACTCCGTTTGGTATAATATAAGCTTTTTCAGGTGAGCATCCTAATTCAATCTGAAAATTCTTAGCATCTTTAAATAGAGAGGTTACAATATCAGCTTCTTCATAGCTACAAAGTGATAACTTTCTAAAATGAGTAATCCATAAATCCTTATAGATGTTTTTTACCCATCCTGCTTTAATTATTTCTTCTTCTCTTTCTCTTGTGTATATACCATGTTCTGTTAAAATCATTTTTTTACCATATACAGCCTTTTCCATACTAGCAAACACACCGGCATATCCTGTAGATACTGCATGATATATATCAGCCTCCATACCTGGATGTTTTAATATTGTGAATAAGGGAAGATACATAGAACGCATTGTCCACAAAAAGTCTGAGAAAACTACACGTTCAAAATTAGTTTTATAATATTTTGTGCTAATATTTAAAAAATCCTCTCCACCAAATAAACTGTTTAATGA
>JAFAEB010000154.1 GCA_023424235.1 Bacillota bacterium | reverse complement strand
ATGTAGCAATGATGGACTACACCCTTCAGATGAAGTTCAAGAATTAATGTTTTATAATGTACTTAATTGCCTTTTAATATAAGGTACTATATTCTTTAGATAGAGATAAACTTAAATAGTATTTAAGGGAACGAGGAGGGTTAAAGTGGATGAATTAATATTGCTTAAATCCCCCGAATTCTGGAAAGGTAAGAATAAGGGAGAGATAAAATACCATTGCTTACGAAGTTTTAATTATATAAATAGATATATATGAGGAGCTAACATGAGTCTTTTGAAATTAAATAGTACAAATGAAAACCTATATAAATCCAAACCATATTTATATGTAAAAGGTATGATTGTTCTTTCATTGATTCTGTTAGGATTTGTATATATGTTTCGTGATAATTGTTATGATATAAATAATCCTTATCTTACTTTATTTGTAGGTACTGCTCCAAACCTAATTGGCAGTTTACTTTTTACTTTAGTTGCTATTTTTTCTATTGTGCCTATTTTATTTTCTTGGAATACCATTAAGAAACCTTTTATTGTATGGTTTATCAATATTATAAACATTATGTTTTTTGGATTGATAGAACATCTTCATGTCATATTTAAATTGGGTATATGGGATAATCATGATATGGTTGCCACTTTTATTGGAGTACTTCTAGCAACTTTTGCATATTATTGTCTTATGTTCAAAGGTAGAGGATACTCGCATGAATAAACTAATTAAGCCTAAAAGACTAGGGTTATGATTTTCAACCAATATGCGAATTTATTCTCAGTATGAGTTATAGGTTTAACTGTATTACCGTGGTAAGATGAAGTTATCAGTCTAGGGAGGGATTATATGGCAACAGTTAAACTTAAAATAGCAGAAATAAGGAAAGCAAAAGGGATAAGTCAACAAGAGCTAGCAGATGTATTAGGAATATCGTTTCAATCAGTTAGTAAATGGGAAACAGGGGTTTCAATGCCGGATATTGGGTTACTACCAGACATTGCAGAGTTTTTTCAGGTTACAGTGGATCAATTACTTGGTCTTAAGCCATTAAAGGATAACGAATATATACCTAGAAATACAGATGATCATAGTAGCTATAATGGTAGAGAGCAAAATTTATATAAAAATAGAAAATATTTTTGGAACGACGATTATTTAAAATATTTGATAACTTATGTATGGAAAATTAATAAACCTGTTGATTTGATTGAATTTCGATGTTGTGATGGATATTTTGCTAAACAGTTACTTGATAATTTACCAGATAGGAGTAGCTATACAGGTGTAGATAATGAGTATTTTACTGATATTGCAAAACTAAGATTTAGTAACTCCTTAAAAGATAGCAATTTTATTACTTCTGATTTATACAGCTTTCAAAGTAATAAAAAATATGATATCGCAGTGATACAAGTAGGATTAAGACATATGAATAAGCCATTTGATATATTAAAAAAGATGGTATCCATTGTTAAAAAAGGTGGGCTTATTATATGTATTGATGTTAATAGAGAAATTGAAAAAGATGGATTATATATTGATGACATTGATTATAGTTATCTTTGTAATACATTTGATTTTAATAAGATATGGATGGAAGAACTAAGGAATGAGGGAAGAGATTATGCAATCGGTTTTCGAATTCCATTTTATATGGAGCAGTTAGGTTTATATGATATTGATGTAAGAATGAACGATAAAGTCCTTTATGTTAATCCTAAAACGGATAATTATGATGAAATTCTCCAAGATTTTATCGATATACATGGTTTGGATAAAGATTTTAGTATATCAAATTGTGAAGATAAGATAGAGTTCTTCATGAGTCGTGGAATTGATAGGGGAAGTGCAGAAAGCTATGTAAAAATGCAATCGACTATTGCTGAGTATTTTCTAAGGAATAACTGTGAGAAATCTTTTCTAAAAGTACAAGGCTTAGTCATTACATATGGTAGAAAATAAGATTAATCATTAGGACTTACCTTAATGTTACAACATTTAACTAATAATTTTATATTCATCAAGTGGAAAACTTTGATGATAGAAAGGAATTGATTATGAACGTACCAACATGGATAGCATGGATTTTTGTAGTCATACTGGCTCTTTTTTCGATTGTAATATTTATAGGAAAAGCTAATTTCTTAATTGCTGGTTATAATACAAGTGATAAGGTAGAGAAAAACAAGTACAACATAAAGTCTTTAAGCAAAGTGATTGGTGGTGGATTTGGAATTATAACAGGAATCAGTGCTTTAATTGTTCTTTACAATGCTGAATTACCATCTGTTATATCTTGGCTGAATCCATGGGGAATATTAGGTACAATAGCGCTTATGTTTATTATAGCTAATACTATTTGCAAAAAGTGAGACTCGAGATATTAGTTAAGGTTTGATATAAAAAGTTTTGTATAAATGAGTATAGAACTCCAAAGATTTCAAAGTTTATTCATAAAAAGTGACTATTCAAGTAGTCACTTTTTTTTTCCATTGGCATAATATCCGTTCTCCTCCATAATCTTTGAGAGAATAGTCTTTTCAATCACAGTCTTTAACCATTTGGCCTCATTTAAATGGATGTTATTTTCAATGTCAAGCTGAAGCTTAGAATATATATCACATAAATCCTTATAATCCGTTTTCTCAGAAAGACTTTTTAATAAGATATCTTCCCCATATACTTTCATCGCTCTTTTTCGATCACGCTCAAGTTTTAATATTACTTCTCTCATAAATATTCCTTTCAAAATAGTTTTTTATTTGGGATTCCTTGAATTTATAAGTACACCGATAATGTTTTTCTTTGGTATTGCACCAAAATGTCGTGAATCTTTGCTATAACACCGATTATCACCTAATACAAAGTACTCACCTTGTTTTAGCTCTAATTCGATAAAGTTAAACGAACAAAACCTTTTTAATCAAATCCAAATAAGAATACTTTTTCATATATTTTCTCCCATTTTAATTAAGGTTAACTATTTTTATATAAGGCTAATTCCTTATATAGTTATTATATATCTAATATTTGTAAAATTCTACAGTGTTTCATAAATAAATTACATTGTACCGCTAGGAAAAATATAGTAAAATCATCTTATTAATAAAATATTAATTTTCGTATAAAACTTTCCAACCTTTCTCCACTTGTGGTGTCTTTATAAGTGTAAAACGTTTTACAAGGAGCTAAAAGATGAATTCACAGCAAGCTGAAATAACAGTAACAGAGTATTTAAAAAAATTATATGGTTTTGCACTTGGAAAGACAGCCAATCAACAGGATGCAGAAGATTTAGCACAGGAAATAACTTTAAAGCTATATAGTTCATTGCTAAAAAGGGACGTCGATAATATGGATGCATTTGTATGGCGCATTGCTCATAATACTCTTGCGAATTATTATCGTAGTAAAGCAAGAAGAAGTATAGGCATTCCGATTCATGAACTTTATGAGACTTTACCTAGTAGCGATGATCCTGTTGAAAAGCTGATAGAAGCTGAGACAATTCATAAATTACAAAATGAAATTGCATATCTTTCTAAAGTTCAAAGAAGAATTATCATTTTGTATTATTATGAAGGTAAGAGGCAGAATGATATCTCTTCTATGTTAGGAATTCCTGTTGGTACTGTGAAATGGCATCTTTTTAATGCAAAGAAAGAAATGAAGAAAGGGATGGAAACCATGAGAAATGTAAGTGAACTAAAATTTAACCCAATTAAATTTACTCTAATGGGACTTTCAGGTTCTGTTGGTACAAAGGGAGGAACATCAGAGTTTTTTAGAAATATTTTATCACAGAATATAGCCTACTGCACCTATCATGAAGCAAAAACAATCAATGAAATTGCAGAGTGCCTAGGTGTTTCACCAGTATATGTGGAGAGTGAAGTAGAGTTTTTGGAGGAATACGGCTTTCTTGTTAAAGGGGATGGTAAATACCTAACAAATATGATTATTGATGAGCCAAATGATAATATAGTTGAAATTGTTCGTTTACAAGAAGAATTGTACACGAAAGCCACTCAGCTTATTTCATTCGATCTAATTGATGAATTAATGAATCATGTTTTATTAGCTTCTGATCGAATCTATTATCCAGATGGTGATAAGAACTTCTTAATGTGGGGATTGGTTTTATATCTGCTTGCTTGGAGCAAGGAAGGATATGAAGAGAAATATACCTTTGACGAAGTTGCAACAATTCGAAAAGATGGTGGAGTGAATATTGCTTACGCTGGTATTGAAAATGAGGGCGGACCTTTGCATAAATATATGGATAGCCTTAAAATGATGTGTGGACCGATGTGGAATACGCTAATGAATGAACATGAAAATATCTTACTTTGGCAACTAAACTCTGAATGGTCAAGTAGAGATATTTCCCTAGATAATTTTAATAAAGATATCGAAAGAGATTTAAAGCTTCTTAATCGCTTTATTAATGGGGAATCACTCTCAGTTGATGAATATACCTTTATGTTGCAAAAAGGATATATTAAGAAAGAAAATGAAGAGTTTAAGCTTGCTATTATCTGGCTAAAAGATGAAGTAATGAAAGAAGAACTTATTGAACTGTGTAATAAAATTAGAATAAAGCATAAAGAAGTTTTACAACCACTAAAAGAAGCTTATTCTAATGCTGTTCTTAAGAATATACCGAGGCACCTTCAAAGGATACAGGCATATAGTATGCAACATATTCTTTACTCTGATGGTTGGTTTTTATTATATACAATGAAAGAATTACTTGCATGCGGTAAATTAAATCTTCCTACTAAGGAACAAAGGAAATCATTATCCATGCTTATAATGCAGAATTGATAATCTTAAATTAATATATTATGCTAACAGCTGTCTCTTTATATAGTTGTTAGCATAATTAAAACATAAAATTTATTTACCATAAAATTATAGGAGGACTTATTTATGGCTTTATTACATGTTAACTTTTTTTCAGAAGTATTAGGAATGTGTATGCAAATGGATGTTATTTATCCAGAGAGAGCAAAAGGACAAATTGGTATGGAGGGTAATATAGGGAATGGGAAGATTCCTACACTTTATTTACTTCATGGTATGAGTGATGACCATACCATATGGCAGAGACGAACATCCATTGAAAGATATGTTAGTGACTTAGGAGTTGCAGTTGTTATGCCATCAACTCATCTTGGCTGGTACACCAATATGGCATATGGAAACCGTTACTTTACTTTTATATCAGAAGAGTTACCAAGGATTTGCCGTAATATGTTCAACAATTTGTCAGACAGAAGAGAAGATAATTTTGTAGCAGGTTTATCAATGGGGGGGTATGGAGCAATGAAGTTAGGGCTCGCAGCCTCCGATACCTTTGGTATGGCAGCCTCCTTATCTGGTGCACTTGATATGGCAAATCTGATTCGTAGACCGGAAAGAATTGCTGGAGAGCAAAAGCATTTCTGGGAAACTATTTTTGGTGATTTAGAAGAGATGAAGGGAAAGGAAAATGATCTATTGCATTTAGCGACTAGTCTAAAAGAATCTACTAAACCATTACCAAAACTATATATATGGTGTGGTACAGAGGATTTTCTATACGAAGATAACTTAACTATGAAAAATCATTTAAATCAATTAGACTTTGATTTAACTTATGAGGAATCTGTAGGTGATCATCAATGGAAGTATTGGGATGAAAAAATACAAACTGTGTTACAATGGATTATGGCAAATCGAAAGTAGATTTAATTGTAAAGAAGCTTGTAGAAGCAGAACTGTATTATCAAATCAGGTAGATAAAAAAGTGAAAATATAGGAATAATATTTGTTAATCAACTAATTACTAGGAGTGAATTGTGAAAAAAATTAGATTGTTCTTATCGATACTTATAGTTATAGTGGGGCTTTTCCTGCTTTTAATATACTGGACTTTTTATGATACAGAGCGTCTTCCTAAAGGTGAATTCATCGCATCAATTGATTCACCTAATAATGAATACACTGTAAAATTATATAAAGTAAATGGTGGAGCTACGGTATCATATTCAATTCGTGGAGAGCTAAATTTTAACCAAAAGAATAGAAAGCCCAAGAATATTTACTGGAATTATAGAGAAGAAAATGCAGAAGTAAAATGGTTAGATGAGGATACGATTATAATAAATGGACATTCATTAAACGTACCGAATGATGTATATGATTGGAGAAGAGAAAATTAAAGGTTAAAATAAGTAATGAAATAATTGAAATAATAAGAGATCGGATTCGACCTTAATATCTATAAATCTACATAATACGACACATATCTCCACTTGTAACATATAATAGACTATAACTTTTCGTTTAAAGTTATAAATAATGTTGTAATTGGAGGTAATATAATGGATCTTTACACTTGGTCGAATCCACGAGAAATAGAAAATATCGAAGAACTAAATCAAATCGTAAATCCATCCGATCCGTTAACCATACCAAAATTTGTGGACCCATTACCAATTCCTCAAGTAGCTAAGCCTATGAATCCGTGCTATCCACTTCAAAATCAGGATATATTTTATCATATTAAAATGCTCGAAGCAGAACACAGATTTCATAGAGACTTTCCTAAGACTAGAGTATGGGGATATAATGGAACTTATCCTGGTCCAACAATTGAGGTTGAAAAGGATGTTGCAGTGAAGGTAAAATGGGATAATCAATTACCGAAAAAGCACTTTTTACCAGTCGATCATACACTTCATGGAACCATGGATACACCTGATGTTAGAACAGTAGTGCATCTTCATGGTGCTAATGTAGCATCTGACAGTGACGGGCATCCAGATGCATGGTATACCAAGGATAATAAATATGTAGGTCACAAATATACAAGAGAAGTATATGAATATACCAATCATCAACCGGGAGCTACTATGTGGTATCATGATCACTCGATAGGAATCACTAGATTAAATGTATATGCTGGCTTGGCTGGATTCTATCTTATAAGAGATTTCTTGGAGAGAAGACTTAATCTGCCAAGTGGACCATACGAAATACCAATTATGATACAGGATAAGAGCTTTAATGCAGATGGTTCCTTATTCTATCCAGATAATTCGACTCCTCCTGTAGATAATCCAGTTCCATCAGCGGCTTCCTTCTTCTTTGGTAATACCATAGTAGTAAATGGTAAAGTATGGCCTTATCTAGTTGTTGAGCCACGTAAATATCGGTTTAGAATTTTGAATGCTTCTAATTTAAGAGGTTATGATCTCAGACTTAGTAATGGTGAAGTATTTCATCAGATAGGAACCGATTTAGGATTAAAACATCATTCAGTTGAAGTAGAATCTTTCCTTATGGAACCAGCAGAGCGAATGGATGTAATTGTAGATTTCTCAAAATATAAAGGGGACGAAATACTATTACAGAATGTTGTTCAAGGACCACCAACTCCTGGAATGGATACAATAATGAAATTTATTGTAAAACATGAAGTAAAAGAACCAGATACTAGTAGCATACCTCATGAATTAATGCCAAAGCATGACATCAATCGAAGTATGGTTGCAAGAGAAAGAACGATGGTACTAGATGAAACTACGGATCATTATGGTAGGGTAGTGCATTTATTAAATGATAAGATGTGGAGTGATCCTGCAACAGAAAGACCTAAAATTGATACCATTGAAATATGGCATATCAAAAATAACTTCAATTTTCCACACCCAGTTCATGTCCATTTAGTACACTTTGAAATACTTGGTCGAAAAGTAGTTACGGATGAAGATTTCGACGAACATGGAAATTATAAGTTTGATATTAATAGTATTACACCACCTCTACCTTACGAAATAGGACCAAAAGATACGGTAAGAACCGATCCAGGTCAGGTAACATCAATCATTATGCATTTCAAAGAACATGTTGGTGATTATGTATGGCATTGCCACATATTAGAACATGAAGATAATGACATGATGAGACCTTTAATTGTAGAGAGTAGATAATAGATAATAGATAATAGATAATAGAGTAGAATTATTTAAATGATCAGTAAAAAATATTATACAAAATAAAGTATAATAAAAATAATAAACCTGAATTATTCACGCTGACATAGTCAACGTCATGTAACTCCTTATTGTTATTGTGTTTTGCACATTTA
>JAFAEB010000134.1 GCA_023424235.1 Bacillota bacterium | reverse complement strand
GCTCTTGGCTTCCTTCTACTGGTTCAACTAGTAGACTTTGATTATTTTCAATAACCTTTGCCTCAAAAACTATCTCTGTATTATCTTCTTCTGAAACTGTATTATTATCTGTTTCACTACCATTAGTAGTCCCAGAATTTTGTTCCTTAATTCCACAACCTATACTAAACACTCCTACTAATACTAATAATAAAAATAGATGTATCAATTTTTTCATAGCGTTACTCCTTTCACTTTCGTTATATAATAATTAGACGAATACAACACCACTATTGTTCCACCTCAATTATCAAAACATGGTTCAATTTCTTTAACCGTTAATTTCCATGCCATGGAGCTCTATTTTAATGAATATGGTGGCAATGCAAGTCATAGTATTTATGATCATGAAAATTCTAAAGAAGAAGTTGCATTATTCTATTTGTATGTAGCATTAGTTCTGCGGTTTTCACGTTATGTATTTAACTCAAATCGAATTTTGCCTTCATCAATATAATAAGCCAAGTCTATAGAGTTTCTATCTGCTAGCTCCTTACATATAAATAAACCTAAACCAGAACTTACCTTTGTATAGTCTTCATAATTATATTTTACAAAAGGATCCAATAATTTATTCTTTAACTCACTAGGAATAGGTAAACATCTATTTTCGATCATAAATTTCGGCTTATTATTACTACAAGTAATCTTAATATTTTTATCATTACTATATTTTACTGCATTATTTACTAAATTAAGAACTATAGTCCTTATCTCATCTTTAACACCATGAATCATTACTTGCTCGCCGTCATTCATTACAATATTCATATCAAATTTACTATAAATTAAGCCCAGTTCCTCTATTACATCCTGTGTTAATTGCTTTAAATCAAAATACTCAGGCTCTTTTCGATAAATTTGGGACCCTTTTGCTACCATTAGAATATTTTGAATCATGGTATGCATTCTCTCAGATTCTATCCATATTCTATCGTATGCTCTCTCTATTACTTCCTGTTCTACATCTCCACCTTGCAGAATACCAATATAACCTTTTATGGAGGTAATTGGTGTTTTTAATTCATGCGTCGCATAATTAAAGAAGTTTCTTTGAGACTTTTCTAACTCCTCTATTTTATCTTTTTCTAACTTTAAGTGTTCCATTTGAGCCAGAATTTTTATTTGCATTTTATTAAATTGAGTTATAAGTGTCGCCACTTCATCCTTACTCTTAATATTTATCTGCTTAGAATAATCTCCTTTTTCAATGGTTGCCATTGCATTCGTAAGTGCTTTAAGAGGGCTTGTCGCTTTTTTTAATAGAATATACATGACAGTTAACATAATGACATAGAGCATAATTTGAATCATAGCAATACTCTTAATTAAATCACCATAAGTAGTAAATTCCATGAAATAATTTTTTTGAAATACGATAGTTCCATTATAATTTTGACTTATATAGAATGGATAGGTGTATGTTGCATAATAAGTACGATCCTCTTGGTTGATATATAGGATAGAGGAGACTTTATTATCCTCTTCTATAATCTCATTTATCTTAGCTTCATCAAGTACTTCCCCTGCAAAAATATGTTCACCATTATCATTATGTATAGATGCATATATACCATAAACACTATTCATATTATTGAAAATGGACCATATGTCAATTTTATCATCTACTAAGTTAATTTGATTACTAACAGGATAACGCATCGTAATTTCTGAAAGTACTACGGTTTTTAACTTATCCATATCATTTTTAATGAAAGAATGAAGATTATTTTCAAAAACCTTCCATATTATAAGATCTGTGATAACCATTATAATTACACTTGTTAATAGTACGCCACATAGGATTTTTCCTTTAAGTGTTTTTAGCATTTTGCTACCTCATTACATAACCAGTTCCAAATATGGTTTCTATCAGTGAATCACCAGGGACATCTAGTTTTGCTCTAATTCTTCTTATATGTACATCGATTGTTCTAGTGTCTCCATAAAAATCATATCCCCATACTTTATCTAAAAGTTCGGCTCTAGAGAAAACACGGTTCCTATTGTTTACAAGAAAGAAGAACAAAGCAGATTCTTGTATCTTTAGTGAAATTTCATGCCCATTTTTAAAGATTCTTTCCCCAGCATAATCTAATTCGATGTCTTCTTTTAATTTCACTAGTTCTTTGTATGATATAGAATCCTTCTTCTCAATACACCGAAACAATGCTTTAATCCTAGATATAATTTCTTTCACCTCAAAGGGTTTGGTAATATAATCGTCTGCACCTAATTCTAACCCTATAATTTTATCAATAAAATTGTCTCTCGCTGTAAGCATAATAACATAATACTTACTAGCAATCTCCCTACATATATCGAAACCATCCATATCTGGTAACATTAAATCTAATAAAACCAAATCTGGTCCAAAACTGTCTATTACTGATAATGCTGTTTTACCATCATATACCGCTTTTATCTCATAGCCTTCCTTTTTTAATGCTATAGATAGAATATCATTAATGGAATATTCATCTTCAACAATTAAAATCCGCTTTCCCATATTA
>JAFAEB010000409.1 GCA_023424235.1 Bacillota bacterium | reverse complement strand
TCCTTGTCCAATGCCGCCCACTTCCGAACGAAAAATTGGTAAATCAGTATTTGCTGTAAGAATTCTAATAGCTTCAGGAATTGTAAGGTTTTTACCCATCTTATCAACATACATACTAAAATAAAGGATAATAGTATCCTCATTTATACCTTGTATCACCTCACCAATTTCATCGAAGCTATAATCTGAAACATTAATATGATAGAAATCTAAATTAGTGAAATCCTTTTGATAGGAGTAAAACTGTTCTTTATTACCAACACCTGTTAAAGAATCATCTACTATTGCAACAATCTTAGTGGCAGTGGGATTGAACTTATAAGCTATTTGTATATTTTCTTTTATTGAGGTTTCTTCTACAATACCTCTAATAAATGGATTCATAGAGGCCTCTTTTGCACGGCTTAAATCATTAATGCCAAGAAAAAAAATAGGGATATTTTGAAATAAATCATTTTGATAGTCCATTGCAAATTGTAATGCATTATCATCACCAACAATAACTCCATCATAAGCTTCGACATTATCTAGCTTATATCTAAGATAATCATAGAATCGTTCATAATTCTCTTTTGTATCAAATCGCTTGGTGTCCATATACTCCGTGTCATATATAATACCAAGGGGTTCTAATACCTCTTTAATCCCAGCCTTTTGGTCTGGTACACTTAAGAAATTATCACTATAGGAGCTAATAAATAGAACCTTTTTCTCTGATAAGCCAGATTCTAATGATGCTGATGTAATATTCGAAGGCATAATGATATACGTTATAATCAGTATGATCGCAACCATCTTATTGAATCTCGTTTTTATCCCCTTCATTTGTGTCCTCCAATCAGAATGTAAATTCTTATTGATTAAAATAATTATATTATACCTTATTTTAACAATTTATTCAACAAGATTTGATATAAATGCCGAATATTCTACACATTACTGTTAGTATATTATCAAAAATTATAAACCCCTTACTAATTTTTTCTTTTACCATGTAATAATGTCTACAAATCGTATCTAAATTCATTGTAACACATTCTTCAATTAGAATCCATACATAAATTTACATTTTTCTAATTAATCTGCCAAAATATGCTCTCCTTTATAATGGGAATAAAAAACTCTAAAAGTAAAAGGACCCGCTTACACGAGTCCTTGCCTTTATTAATTTTTAATTATTCAAAGTTTGCTTCCCAAGCTGCTTTACGTTCGTCTATAATTGCTTGACCACCAGAGCTTAAGTAATCATTAAAACCACCGTCAAATACAGAATCAAACTTACTAGACTCTGCTACTACTGCTTGTGTAAGGAAGGTATTACGTTTATCTGTTAATGCAGGACCCATACCTGTTTCTGCCTTGATTTCTCCAACATTGATATTCTTTCCAAAATAACCATCAAAGGTACTTAGTTTGTATGCTTTCTCTATATAGCTAGCCTCAACACCAACATAGCCAAGTGCGATCGATTTTACATTTAATTCTGGATCTCCTAAATCAAGCCCGTTAATTGTAATCGTATAGTCGATATTATAAGGTGAATTCATGATTTTATCTCCTGTAGCTGCAAGTGTTTTAACTGCACCATCAGGCATTTTTTCATGAGTTACACCTTCTTCACCAATTTGTAGGAAAGAACGATTTTCAAGCTTACTAATCCAATCAAGGTATAATAAAGATGCTAATGGTTCATCATTTGTCGCAGGGAAGAAGAGCTTACGGTCAACTGGTCCTGGAAGGAATTTCTTATATTTACCTGCATCATTTTTGAAAGGCATAACTGCAACATAAGTTGCATCATCACTAACTAATCTCTTTAGATTGTTATTGATACTATCATCACCATTACGGTATGGATAATCCCAGTTATGTATAAATGCCCCAACATAGCCAGATTTCATCATATTATCCTCTGTTGGATCACCAGAGCCATATAGAGGGAAATCCTTCCATATAAGTCCATTGTTGTACCAATCATTTAATTTAGCTACACCATTTTTAATTCCTGGGAATAAAAGTTTTCTATCGTCAAATCCGTTTACATACATATCTTTTTCCGTTATATTATCAGGTACATAGGATGCGAATAAATGATCTGCTCTCCAGCCTACATCAAAGCTAATAGAAAAAGGAACCATTTTATCTGCTTCGGCACCTAAAAGAGTTGCTGCATTTTCTTTAAATGCATATAGCATAGCTTCAAACTCTTCTAATGTGGTAGGTTCAGGAATATTTAATTTCTTTAACCAATCTTCACGTACGAAGGTATTAATACGTGTTGAATTCGCAAGACGTGCTTCTAAAGCCCATAAAGTACCATCTGTAGGATTCTTATCCCAATACATATTTGTTTCAGTTAACCAACCCCATAGATTAGGTAATAAATCTTTATTTTCGTCTACATATTTACTTAAATCTGTAACACCGCCCATATTAGCATAAGTTTGAATTGTTGGATAATCATATGTAACACAAACGTCAGGTGCATCCCCTGCTGCTAATAGGTTATTGATTTGTTCTACCTCTGTCCAACGTGGTACAGGAACAAATGTAACTTCTACGTTATGGTCACGAAGCATACCTTCTTTAATATAATTAGTATAAAAGTTATCTTCTGGTTTAGAACCACCGTCATTACCACGGTCAAATACTTCAACTGTAATTTTTCTTGTTTCAACAAATCTGCCATCCACAATTTCAGCATTTTCTTCCGGTTTCGTCTCTTCCGGTTTCGTGTTAGTATCCTCTTTTACTGTCTGATTGGACTGCGTATCACTTGTAGCTTTGTCTTTTGCTTCTTTCTTCCCACATGCCGCAAAGATAGATGCTAACATAACACATACTAGCAGCATAGAAATAAATCTTTTCATTTTAACCCTCCTCAATAGATTAATATTTATTTTGACAAATTGCGTCCCAAGTTAATAGCTTAAAAGCTATTCTTTTACTGCTCCTAGTGTAACACCAGAAATAAAATACCTTTGAAGCCATGGGTATATTAAGAGTATTGGTATCGTAGCAAACATTACAGTAGCAGCTTTTATCGTTTCTGATAATCCAGGTGGCGAAAATCCTTCTTGTGTCGATATCTCAACATGCATAATACTAT
>JAFAEB010000026.1 GCA_023424235.1 Bacillota bacterium | reverse complement strand
CTCCTATCTTACATTTGCTTCATGTAGAAATGATATAAACTAGTTGTTAATTATATCACAATATTTAAAATGTGTACATGATAATTAAACTTAATATAAATCCACGAAAGAACCGTATGAAATAAATGAATAAAATTATGTAGTTGAGAATTTAGAATCTTATATATTTGAAAAATATACTTGGATTATTATTATATTATATATATACTATAAATAAAAATTAAGGAACAATTATGCGATTAGATCAATTTTTACAAGAATCTTTACTAGAATCCAGAAAAATAGTAAGGACTTACATAGAAGAAGGTAAGGTATTTGTTAATAATATAGTCACTCACCAACCATCTTATGAAATCAACAGGGAAAAAGATATTGTTACCTATTTAACACAACAAGTTATCCATCCAGGACATTTATATTATATGTTTCATAAACCTTTAGGTTGTATAACAGCAAAAAAAGATGAGAGTCTTAAAACAGTAATGGATTATTTTGCTGAGGACCTTCGTAATAAATTGTTTCCCGTAGGGCGTTTGGACAAGGATACGGAAGGATTATTATTGTTAACCAATGATGGAGACTTTAATAATCGCCTTATGAACCCTATGAATCATGTGGATAAAACATACTTATTTGTGGCTCTTGGCTCATTAGATGAGGAAAAAACAATCTATTAAAGTCAGGAATTAGCCTTGTAGGAGAGAGTAGATTGGCAGTAGCGCATGATATAAAAGTAAAAGCTTGTCACAACTATCATAAGATTAATGAATTGATAGAAAATGAAGTATTGAAGAACAATGTGAATAGTGAAAGAAAAGAAATTGATGATATCAAGTTCATTAAAAACCTAATAGCAACGAATAACATTAAAGTAAATCCTGATTATCAAGCAATTGTCTCTGGAACCATTACTATATCAGAAGGGCGTAAACATCAAGTAAGGAGAATGTTAAAAGCAGTAGGATGCTATGTTATTTATCTAAAAAGGCTCTCCATAGGTACACTTAACCTTGATGATACATTAGATTTAGGTGAATATCGAACATTAACAATTGATGAGTTAAATATGTTAAGTCGATTGGAATAGTAGGTTTTATTTGAAATTTAATTTACTGTGATCTATAATGATGTATAACAAATTAAACTGAACACAAAAACTGTTTAGTTTGATTATATATAGGAGGATTTTACATGATAAAATTTAGAACTAAAATTATAGATATTATAGAGGAAGCAAAGGGTACGAGAACTTATCTATTAGAGCGTCCTAAAGATTTTACTTGGAGAGAAGGAGCACATACTCATGTTGGTCTAATCGGCTTTGATGAAGGAGAAAAACCCAATAAGAGTCTCGTTCGTCATATGTCTATTATGACACTAGAAAGTGAAGATAGCATTGGTTTTACAACTAGAATAACTTCTGAACTTTCAGAGTTTAAAAGAAGATTAATTGAACTTAATATTGGTGATGAGGTGATCCTTTTTAAAATTGGGTCTAAAATGTATTTAAGACGTATGAGTAAACCACTTGTATTCTTGTCAATGGGTGTTGGAATTGCAACTATGAGACCACTAATTAAAGAATTTGTAAATGATAATGAAGGGATACCTAGTATCACAAACATCAATGTAGATTCCACAGGTGAGTTTATTTATAAGAAAGAATTAGATGAACTTTCTAGTAGTAATTCTAATTATAAAAATTATTGGTTGAACTCACGTATAAGCTTCTATGAAACTCTGAATCAGTTACCTAATCCAAAAGATTCAATATACTATGTAGTAGGAAGTGATTTATTTGTATTAAACGTTGTTTATAATCTAAGAGATAAAGGTGTTTCTAGTAATAATATTCTAATCGATAAAAAAGATGAAATCGTACAAAAATATTTTGAACATTACGAAAAAAATAAGAAAAATAACTAGGAGTTTGTATGAATAACTTAATTCAATGGCTTGATTTAAATTTAGTGCAGTGGATAATCGTGTTGATTACTAGCTTATTAGTAGGATTTTCTAAAACTGGTATTGGTGGAGTAATGATGCTTGCGATCCCTTTATTAGCTAGTGAATTTGGCGGTAAGGATTCAACAGGAATAATGCTACCTATGCTTATCATAGGAGATCTTTATGCAATTTGGTATTATAGAGGAAGTGTTCTTTGGAAAAAGGTTTTAACACCACTTCCATGGGGTATCCTTGGAATAGTACTTGGAGCAATTATTGGTAATTACTTAAATGATAGTACCTTTGTTATGCTTATTGGTGTAATTGTATTAATCTGTCTTAGCTTAATAATCTATACCGAAGTAAAAGGAAAGAATTTTGTAGTTCCTAGTGCAGCGTGGTTTTATATTTTAGTAGGAATACTTAGTGGATTTGCTTCTATGATTGGTAATGCAGCAGGTCCGATCTTTAGCATTTATTTATTAGCTCTTGGATTTAAGAAAAATAATTATATGGGTTGTAATGCATGGTTTTTCTTTCTTATTAACGTAACTAAGTTGCCATTTCAAATTTTTATGTGGCATAATATAGGAATAAAAACATTAAGTATAGCAGGCCTTATGATACCTGTGATAACTCTAGGTGCAATTATAGGATATTTTGTTCTAAAAAAAGTTAATGAGAAATATTTTAGGTATCTGATTATCATAATGACAGGAATTGCAGCAGTTCGCTTATTCATCTAGTATATTTTGAACGGAGGAATTCATGATTCAGTCAGAACGTTTTAGAGGGAGAAAACCTAGGTTTATAGGAGAAGATGAACTTAAAAAATATGCCGTTTTAGTACCATTCATAAATAGAGAAGATGAAATTCATATTTTATTTGAAATTAGAAATCATGATTTAAAGAGAAATCCAGGTGAAATATGTTTTCCAGGAGGCAGACTAGAGCTAGATGAGTCACTAGAAGATTGTGCCCTACGTGAAACAGCAGAGGAATTATTAGTTGATAAAAATCAGATCACGATTTATGGACCTTCTGATATCTATTTCTCACCTTTTAATTTCATAGTATATCCATATGTAGGTGAAATTAAAGGTTACAAAAATTCTTATAGTAAACATGAAGTTGCTGATATAGTTTCGATTCCACTGGACTATTTTTTAACTTATAAACCTGAACTTTATATAAGCGATTTGGTTAACCAACCACCGAAAGATTTTCCTTATGAGTGGATTCCAGGAGGAGAGAACTATCCTTTTGCGAAAGGAAGATATGAAATATTATTTTATCGCTATAAAGATTTTATAATATGGGGAATGACTGCCAAGATTTTAAATTCAGTAATAAACTTAATAGGTGACTAAAAGTCAAAGACTATGTTCTTAATGAACATGGTCTTTTTTTTTGTTATTATATTATATACCAGACAGTGTAATGGAGGAGTATATATATTTATTTTTAGGAAAAGTAGGGTAAATTAGTATATTATGGTAAATAAGTATTTTTTTGAAAGATTATTATTATTTTACTAATTTGGTTTAAAGTTTTAATTGATTAAAGCAGTACCATATGATAGTATATGGTAAAAATAGAAAATAAAAATAAACTTATTACATTTATATTTAAATAAAACCTTTAAGGTGAAAAACAACAAGTTTATAGTTATTTTATACCAAAGACTAGATGTATTAGGAGGCTGTAGTAGTGTTAGTAATAATTAATTTTATTCATCTATTTAATGA
>JAFAEB010000405.1 GCA_023424235.1 Bacillota bacterium | reverse complement strand
TCTATACGGTATTAGCTGGTATGGTTGGGGCCACTTTTACGAAAGCAGAAGACTTATCTACAGGTATCTGGCTATATCAAATACCTGTTGTAGTAAGCTGGCTACTTGCTTATTTCCTTCCATTAAGAGGGGATGGATTTTTACGTAACTTAATTAGATATATCCCTTTCACTGCACCATTTATCACTCCTGCAGAGATATTTATAGGAGCAATGACGATATATGAAGGACTCATTGCATTAGCTATTATGATTCTATTTATAACTATTTTTATCTTCTTAACAGGAAAATTGTATAAGGGTTTTATTTTATATCAAGGTAATAAGGTTGGGCTTAAAACGATGTACCAAATTCTTAGAGCAAAATAGATTTTTCGTGATTTTTAGGTTTATTTGTATACCCGTGTCAAGGCATCTGTATAAATGAAAAACGCTGTCGATAAGTTCATTCATAATCTGGTGAATACTTATTGAACTTCACTTTTGCTGTGTTATAATTAATAAAGTGTAAATATATAACATTCGACAGAGGAGGAAGAGTTGTGCAAGATATTCGCTATATTATATCAGATGCCTCAAAAAAAATTGGTGTTGAACAGTATACATTACGATATTGGGAAGAAGAACTTAATTTAGATATACAAAGGAATGAGATGGGTCATAGATACTATAGAGAAGAAGATCTTGAAGTTTTTAGGGCAGTTAAAATCTTAAAAGAGCAAGGTTATCAATTAAGAGCAATCAAGATGCTACTACCGGATATTTTACAATTAAGTAATAAAGATGATGTTGATATGACAAAACTTCATAAAGAGCTTGACAAAAAATACATAGATTCTATGAATAGCGGGGAGTCCCCCGAATTAGATGAACTACCAATTCCATCGAATCTTATGAATGAAAGCCAAGATATCTTTATTAATCAGACAGTCGGTAAAATTGATCAGTTTAAAGCGATTATGAGTGATTTAATAGCAGGAGCATTGGAAGATAATAATGAGCGAATGGCTATAACAGTTAGTGACAACGTAACGAATAGTGTTATTAAAGAAATGGATTATCTGCTACGCATCAAAGAGGAGCGAGAAGAGGAAAGATTTAAGCAGTTTGATCGATTACTACGTGAAATGCAAAGTAGTAGGTCAGAAGCTGCAGCAACAAAAGTCTTTAAAAATAAGAAAAAGAAATTATTATTTTCTAATAAAAGATAGAAATAATGTAGGTGCCCTACATAAGTTATTTGTATTCGTTCTTTATATGACGGTTCTAGAATCCTATAAGAAAAAAGACATAAATGAAATTAATTATAAATTAAGGGATGTTAGAGAATAAACTAGTAGTTTATTCTCTGACATCCCTTAACATATGTATATAAACATATTAACCTTCGATTGCACCAACTGGACATGTAGCTGCACAAGCGCCACAATCTAAACATGTATCTGCATCAATTTCGAAATGAGCAGCTCCTTCAGAAATAGCACCAACTGGACAATCTCCAGCACATGCGCCACAGCTAATACATTCATCACTAATTACGTATGCCATTTTAGTATACCTCCTTTTCTATAATCAATCTTATTTTAATATAAAAATAAATATAATACAAGCTTAAAAAATTAAATATTAATTAAGTGTATGATATTATGATATATGAACATAAATAAGTATAATAGAGCATGGTAGCTAATAAATAAGCTCCCATAAATAATAAAGGTTTTAAGATTATATACAAATTAAAATTATATACAAATACTTTAGAAAAAAAGAAATATATTAAGTTCCTTGACTGTACTATTAGATTGGATTATAATTAAGTAGTGATTTAATGTAAATTATCGTATTTAACGTAAGGAGGAATAGATATGGCTCAAGTATCAAAAGATATGACTATAGCAGAAATAATCAGTGTTGACGATGGAATTATTCCAATTCTTATGGCTTCTGGTATGCATTGTATTGGTTGCCCTTCTTCTCAAGCGGAATCCTTAGAAGAAGCAGCTATGGTTCATGGTATGGACATCGAAAGATTAATGGGAACAATTAATGAATATTTAAGCTCCAAAGAATAAATAATTAGCTGGTAAAGTAATACTTTACCAGCTAATTATTTTTAGACTTTATTTACATAGCAGATAGAATCTGAATTGCATTGTCTTTCACTATTATTTCAAAATGTTCCTCATAATAATAAGGGCTTGCATAGGTTGTTTTTTCAGCTTTACCGTATTCAGATATAATGTTACATATCTTATTAAAATCTTCTGGTGAATGTTCGGATTTACTAATTACTAAATAGTAAATTGAATTCACTGGATTTTTATAAAGACTATTTATTCCCTTATAAAATTGAGCAATAATATTTGATAATTGAATTACCTCACTTAAAGATGAGAAAGAATAAATCTTTAAAAGGTTTGTTTGATAAGATACACTTTTCGTGTTATCTGTATCATTCTCTTTTATTTCTTCTTTCTTAACAGATAATGCTTCTTGAAGAGGAACAAAATCTTCTTTTTCATCTGTCATGGTATCGTCTAATAAGTCACTTATTTGTTCAAAACAATTAATGATTTCATCGGCATAGGATTCATCGGTTTCATCATCATCGTCATCATAATTATCATCGGTTTCATCATTATTAGATGGTGAGAATTTTGAAAATCTAGTATCAAGTTCATCTGGATCTTCTACCTTAGTAATTACTAATATTAGACACTCAGGTGAAACAGGGATGGCTTCTATCATTAAAGGAATATCCTCTGCTTCAAATCCAAACTCATAATTCGCTTGTTGCATCATATCTCGAAAAAGTGCTTTCGCTTTCTCGCTACCATAAGCTAATTCACTTATGCGCAGTTCTCTGTCAACTAAATCATCTCTGCTTAAAGTACAGCGAATCTGTCTTTCGCTAATTTTCTCTATTTTCATAGAATCACATCCTTTACTAGGTGCTGGTGTAATACGAATAATAAAGTATTACAACATAAAAAGATACACTTTGTTTATTTTATTATGTTGTGTAAGGAAAGTATAATTTAATTGCCATCTAAAGTCAATATGATTATTTATGAAAGATATATTAAATAACTACTGATTTTCACATAATCTGACAGATTACTACCATCAAGATTACTAATTATATGGAATAATATTTGGTAAAAGAGTATAGATTAAAAGTATTGTGAAAATAAGGAAGTTTTGCTATACTCCTGTCTTTGACAGTTGGAAGAGTAAAAAGTCTGGGAAACCGCATAAACAGGGCGTTCCAGACTTTTTGTAATTTAAAAAAAGTGCGTACTTTTTTTACTTTTTTGTATCCTTAAAAATTATTTTCATTTGTTTGTTAGTTATTATCTGATAATCAGTTCTAAAACCAAATACTTCATGTAATGCATCCGTGAAATCGGTTCTTGTATAGGTTGGGATGTATCCTTCTCCAGGGATAGAGTAGAAATTCATGTCCCGAAGTTGGTTAATGATCTCTGAACTTGTGAAATTCTCATTTAAGCGCTTTTCTAAGTATCGATAGATAGTTAATGACAAGAAACAGGTTGTGAAATGTGCTTTAATTCTATCATCACGACTCAAATATACCGGTCTTGCTTTAAAATCAGTCTTGAGTAGACGGAAACATTCTTCGATTTCCCATCGTTTATGATTTATTTTAGCAATTGCAGGAGCATCATCTTCTAAGTTGGTGCAGACTGCATAAAAACCATCAAAAGCTTCTTCATTTGTAATCACTTCACTGTTTATGTGATACACTTCTTTCTCAGCTATTTCACCATCATTCGTTATATTAGTCTTTACAATGAATCGTTTATAATCATTCGAACGGTGCTTTTTTAAGTTAGATGGACTTTTTTCTAAAAGTTTTGCAGCACGTTCAATCTGTCTGTTGCGGATGTTTCGTTGATATTCCTTGTATTTCAAGGAAAAAGTAACGATTAGCTTCTGTTCCAAACCGTCTTCTTTTATCCAACGTTCTTTGTAGAAGGTACAGTTTCTGTATTTTTCCATTACTTCTTCGGATTCCTCAATACCACTAATGTCAAATGTTCCATGCATTCCTTCAAGATGCCAACCAATAGTAGCCAAAGCCCATTCTTTTAGATGCTTTTTCAGCTTCTTAACAGACTGTGCTGTGATAAATGCACGTTCTCCTAAGTTGTTGAATTTACGGTTATCCGTAGAGGAAAGTCCTGCGTCGGTACACACTACAAACTTAGCTAGAGAGAAATCTTCAATAATCTTTTTCTCTAGAGGTTGTAATGTCTGTTGTTCATTTGTATTACCCTCGTGAATACTAAAAGCAAGAGGGATTCCATCGCCATCCATGAATAACCCCATTTCCACGATGGGATTAGGTCTGTGCTCTTTAGAGGGTCCATACTGTTTGAACCCATCTTCTTGCTCAATCTCAAAAAAATAGTTTGTGCAGTCGTAGTAAAGTATCTTATCGTTGCGCTTCGATATAGCAAGGCTATTTTTGTAAAGTTCAGACTGAATAAAATCAGATTCTTTGGAAATGACTTCTAAGGCACGGTAAATGTGTTGAAGCTCAAAATCAGGCTGTTCCAGAAGTGTTTTGGAAAGCTGAAAGGTATTGAGTTTGGAGGATGGATAAAGGATTCTTCCGTATATAAGTCTAGAAAGGATAGAATCAAGGTTAAAAGTAAATTTATATTTTGTAGAAATGTCTTTACAAATCTGGTTGAGTTTCAACTGATGATATAGCTGTTGAAGGAAGAGATAACCGCCATTGAAAGAATGAGGTTCATCTTTGTTAATAAGTTTAGAGGGAGAGTATTTGACAAGCACTTCTCGTTTCTCTTCGATTTCTTTCTTATTAAGTTCTTCAATATATTTTTTTGCCCATTCGATAGGATCCTGACCATCTAATTTTAGTTTAAGATCATCATATGTTCCAAGCTTTTCAACAATCTTAGTTTTTTCTTTTCCATTTACATAGATAGTTTTAATAACATAAAGTGAAGATGAATTTTTAGATTTTGAAATTTGTAGTCTCATGATTAAATCCTCCAATCCCCTATATTATACCATGCTACGTAAAACTACGCAACTAAAAAGTGTAAAATTTGACAAAAAAATAAGCCTAAATTAAGGCTTACAGAGATTTTTTCTATATGCAACTGTCAAAGACCTGAGTATAGATTAAAAGTATTGTGAAAATAAGGAAGTTTTGCTATACTGAAAGAGAATTATTTGTCTACTACATTTAGGATGAAGAAAGGAGAGAATGGAAGAACTAATATGGTTTCATAAATATAAAGTAATTAAAAAAATAGGGCAAGGAGGCAGTGGTGAAGTATTCTTAGTAAACCATATTAAGCTAAATTCCCAAAGAGCAGTAAAGCGTATCAGTAAAAATCATCTATTACATAATCAACTTCTAAAAGAAGCTCACATTCTAAAAGATCTAAAGCATTCCTTAATTCCAGTTGTATATGATTTTGAAGAGGATAATGACTATTCCTATATTATATTAGAATATATTGATGGAGAAACTTTGCCTAAGTATATTGTTAAGGTAAAATCAATATCTATAACTCTAATATTAAAGATAGGTATTCAAATCTGTGAATTAATCGAGTATCTGAATTCCCTTAATAATCCAGTCTTATATTTAGACCTACAGCCTGAAAATATTATTATATCACAAAATGTTGTTCATTTAATTGATTTTGGTGCAGCCAGTCAAAAATCGGAATTAACTTCTAGAAGATATTCATTAGGAAGAAAAGGATACTCACCACCAGAATTATTTACAAAAGCTGTTCCAGATGAGCGAGCAGATATCTATGGGATAGGTACCTTATTATATTTCTTAATGACTGGAAATCCTTATGATGGGAAGGTACAGACAGATAAGTATCATCATTATTCATCCGACGATCAAAAGCTATTTTCTATAATTAAAAGGTGTTTAGCATTTCACCCTTCTCTTCGTTATTCCAAAGTTACAGTACTAAAAAATAAATTAATCCAGATAAAAAATCATACTAAAAAACAAACAAATAATTCATTAACAATTGCGATTGCAGGTTCACAAGAAAGAATTGGAGTAACTCATCTATCTATTATGCTTTCCACCTATTTGTTTAAGCGGGCAGTATATATCGAAAATAATCCTAGTAATCATTTAGTTACCATGTTATATTACAAAAACCTACTAAGAAATACCTCTCAAATTGTTAAAGTTAATCATTGCTATCTAATGGTTGATAAGGAACATATGATAAATGACAAGATAAAAGTAATTGATTATGGTGTTTTGAACAATGACAATTTAGGGGATTTTCTTAATGGAGATATCAAGCTTCTTGTTATGGGAGGTAAGGAGTGGGAAATTTTACCTTCAGAAGAAATTCTTAAAACTCTTAAGGGGGTAAGTGGAGTTAGATATTTATTTAATTATTTAGATGGTAAAAGCTATCTAGCAATTATTAAGAATATGGGTCTATTACCTTGTCTTCGCATTCCTTATGCTCCAGATCCCTTTCATATTAAGAATATGATACACATAACTGAATTCTTAGAAATGGTAATGGAGGACTATGTTTAAAAAATCTATTTTACTAAAGAAGTTAAATGAAACAGAGCATAAACTAGGTAGAGTGGTCATTGGAGTATATGGATTAGAACGAGGTGTTGGAACAACGCATTTATCCATACTATTGGCCCATTTTAATCAAAAGTGGTTACATAGAAGGACTATTTATATAGAGTGGGGTCAAAACGAGATACGATTTTTAAATCAAAATTGTGAAGATAAGCAATTTCATTTGAAAGGTATTGATTGGTATACTTCAGTTAAACAAAAGGATATAAGTAGTATTATAGGTCGTGATTATGAGTGCGCTATTATCGATTTTGGAGATCAATTTTTTAAAGGGAAAGATGAACTACTCCGATGCAATTACAAGATTGTCGTAGGTCATCATGCTTTATGGAAACAATATCGAGTTCATCAATCAGTAGAAGAGCTCCATGAATTTTGTAATAATAGCTGGTTATATATTATACCCTATATGAACGAAAAGGAGATAAATGCATTAAATACAACATATGATTTTAAATTTTACTCCTTTCCTTATGAACCGAATCCATTTCACCTATCACAAAAATCACTTCATTTACTACAAGAGTTATTAGGTATCAAGAAATCGTTATTATGAGATATCGTTGATAATACATAAAAGTAAACTTATACGATAAGGTATAACATATCACAAATGGACCTCCTTATCCATAACATGCACACTAGTTTTTATAATGGATAATTATATAAATAAAATATATAATTACATAATTTATAAAATTAACAAATAATAAATAATAATATTGCACCTGTTATTAAGTGTAAGAATCAATTATCATAAAAGGTTATATCGTATCCTCAAACTACTAATAACCTTAATGACGAAGACTGATAACTAGTTAACCTAAATTTTCAATCTATCAATATAAAACCTTAAGCATCATGAACATTTTCCTGAATACCAAATATAAGGATTGGGAAACTTATATGTTCATATATGTTTAAGGTTTTTATGCTTTATGATGAACTTTTTCTAAAAAAGTCGAATTATATAATGACGTTGCTACTTTTTCTTGCTATAATGATTGATAGGAAAATATGTAGAACTAGGAGGTATCTATGGACAGAAAACATAAACAAGCAATCATCGCTACTGTAATTGCTTTTGTGATTATACTGGCTGTCATAATTGCTGCCATTATTAAGAATTTAACCCCAAGTAAAGAAAGAATGGAACTTACAGATTATTATGAGGTAGATAATGGGAGTGCTTTAGTGATTATGCAGGACCATATTTATGAAAAATCTGCGCTGTATGAAGATAATACCATTTATATGGATTATGATACCGTTGTTCAAGTATTTAATAAGAGAATGTATTGGGATGCCAATGAAAATGTACTTATCTTTACTACTCCAACAGAAATTATAAAAGCAGAAGTTGGTAGTAAGGATTATTATGTAAATAAGAATAAAAATCAGACGAATTACGCTATCGTTAAAACCAAAGGAGATAATGTATATGTAGCCTTAGAATTTGTGGCAATGTTCTCAGATCTAAGATACGAGTTCTATGAAGAACCTAATCGTGTTGTTATCGAATACAATTGGGGAGACTACTTATTTACAACAGTTAAAAAAGAAACCCAGTTACGCCTAAAAGCAAGT
>JAFAEB010000385.1 GCA_023424235.1 Bacillota bacterium | reverse complement strand
AATACAAATGTTATTTTATTCTATCGCTAAATGCTCTACAGAGGACATTAATCAAGTTGTTATAGGATTGCCTATCCAACAGTACAAGAAAGAAAAAGAAGCATTAAAAAGCTATATAGAGAGTAATAGAGTTAAGGAAATAATAATAGGAGGAGAGAAAAGAAATATCTTAATAGGAGATATAGAGGTAGCACCAGAAGGAGCAGCAGCTTATTATAATTTATCTAATGAGAATAAAAATAAAATAGATAAAAGACAACTTCTGATAATAGATGTGGGAGGATTAACTACAGATATATGCTTGTTTAAAGATAAAGCAATTATAGATGTTAAAACAGTACCAGTTGGAATGCTTAATATATATCAAGAGATAGTGGACCATATCAATAGCAAGTATGTAGAGAACTTTAAATTAGAAGATGGTGAAGAAGTTTTAAGAGATGGTTTATTAATTAATGGAGAGTTTAAAGATATAAGTTTCATAAGACCTATATTAATTAAAAATTTTAATAGTATATGGAAAGAAGTCCAGTTAAAATTTAATACATCTAATGGATATGTTTTATTAACCGGTGGAGGAAGTAACGTTTTAAAACAAGCTTTTAAGAATAGACTAGGAAACAATCTTTTAATAAGTGAAGATCCTTTATTTGATAATGCAATAGGATTTAAGAAGGTAGGTGAATCTATATGGCTAGAAAGATAACTATAAGCTTTAAAGAAACTACTAAAGATATAGAATTATATAGTTATCTAATATCTTTAGAAGATAAATCTACAGAAATTAAAAATATTATTAGAGAAGGTTTAAGTAAATCAACTACTAAAGAAAAAGCTAGAAAAGAAAATAAAGAAGATGTTAATATTATGGATTTTTAGGAGGGGAAATTATGAAAGTTTACTATATGAATGACTATACTAACACAGTTATAACTTTAGATGAACTTAGTAAATTACCTAATGATACAAGAATAGTTGCTAATAGAGGTGATAGAGAAATTTCATATACATTAGAAGATATTTATAAATGCAGAGATTGGAAGGTATATACGCTAGAAGATAATAGTTTAACTATCGAAGATGTTAGAGAATTAATGGAGAAGGTAGATAAGAATAGTCTTATTTATAAGAAGTTAGAAATTGAAGAATGCAAACTTTTAAATGCGTGGATAGAGGAAATAACAGATAGTATTGAATTGGAGAGGAGTTTATTTTAATGATTGCAGAATTTAGTGTTATAGCTCAATTTCTTTATCTTTCATTAGGATTAATAGCAACTGGGGGAGTTGCTACATCCATACAAAGATATTTAAAAAAACCAGATAAACTATCTAAAAATGATATTGAGGATTATAAAGAATTAAAAAATATTAGTGGAGAAGATGGATTAAAGATTTCTAAAAATATTAGGTTAAAAGAAAAATATGATTATGAAGGAATTTGCTTAATAGGACCAACTGGAGCAGGTAAAACAACGTCATTATTTTTAAATAATCTATTAGATAATAAGGTGCGAGGAAGTTATATGGTTACAGATCCTAAAGGTGAATTGTATAAACTAACTAGTGGGTATCAAAAGAATATTTGTAAAAGAAAGGTTTACAAAATAGATTTTACAAATACTGATTACAGTGAAAGGTATAATCTATTATCTAATTGTAAAAATTCTGAGGAAGTTATTCAACTAGCAAGTAATTTACTTTTAAATGGAGCTTTATCTATAGAACTAGCTAGTGGAAAGAAAGCTGGTGGAGTTGAGTGGATACAAATGGCAGAGCCTTTATTAGCAGCAGTAATGTTATATGTTAGAGGATTAGAAAAACCATTTAATACAATAGAATTTGCATTACAATTAATCCTTAATCTTAATAATAGTCAACTTAAGGGATTGATAGATAAATCTAGAAATGTAGATGCAATAACTCAATATGATATATTTCTAATGGTAGGTGGAGCAGATAGGACAGAAGGAAGCATAAAAATAACTCTAGCAAGTAATATGAAGCTTTTCACAACTAAAGATGTAAATAGAATATCAATAGATACTACATTTAGTATTGAAGATTTTAGGAGAGAAGAATCTATATTATATGTAATTTATCCAGAGAGGAAAAGCAACTATTTAGCACCATTTATAGCACCACTGTTCAGTCAAATTATAGATAAACTTATAGATAGCTATAATAATAAAAGCATACCTATACACCTTTTATTTGACGAATTTGGTAATATAGGAATGCTATCAAATATGAGTATCAATGCAGCTACTGTAAGAAGTAGAGAAATTAGTTTAGTTACTTGTTTGCAAAGCATAACACAACTTCAACAAGTTTATGGACTTAATAGCAGTAAGACCATATTAAATAACTTAAAGACTAAAATAATACTTCCTGGAGTAACTGACATTGATACAATAAATTATATATCTAGTCTATGTGGAATCAAAGAAATAAATACTAAGAGTACAAGTTATTCTGGAGAAAAGGAAAGTACAAGTTATTCAAAAAGTAAGAAGAAAATATTTGAAGATGGTGAATTGAGAACATTAGAAGATAATAAAGCTTTAATTTTATCAAATAATAAAATGCCTGTCTTAGATGATATAACTTTATATTTCCAATCAGAACTAAAGGAAAATGTTATGGAAGAAGTTAAATACAGAAAACTGTACAGTAATATATATAACTTTAAAAAGGAAATAGATAAAATTAAATCACTTAACAATGAGCAGGAGCTAGAAGATGACAACGCAAGACGAACTTTACGACAAATATTTACTAAAGAAAGCTAATAAACGTTATAGTTCGGATGCTAGATTTTTCGCAGTTTTCAGAGTAGGAGATAAATTTAAAAATAATCCAGAAGCAGATAATATAACTATAGAAGGGTTGGCGAAATTTGATAGGCACAGTAATAGAAAAGGTAAGGTTCTTAATGCAGATCCAGAAAAGAAATCTCTTAATAGAATTTTAATAGGAAGTGAAAATGTAACAGAAGATGTAATGATGTACTTAGAAGGTGTAAAAATGAGAAATGACTCGGTAATTGCAAGAGAATTAATATTGAGTGCTGGTAATGGTTTTTGGAATAAATTAAATGATGAAGATAGAGAAAAATGGATAGATGTTAATAATCAGTTTCTCAAAAAGTATTTTGGTGATAATTGTGTATATGCAATTTTACACATGGATGAAACTACACCGC
>JAFAEB010000332.1 GCA_023424235.1 Bacillota bacterium | reverse complement strand
TCCTTACTTACAGTTCCAATCGGTGCCTCGCTATTTAAATAGTTACCAACTATATTATAAGTTCCAGCGCCATTTGGACCACAGGAACTTTCTAAGGTATGCATACTACTAAAAAATAGCTCACCAATATTACTAGATATTGTTCCATCTAAAATATTACTAGCAGTAACCCCTTTCTTTTCTTGGGCTCCAATTCCTAGTTTCATGGATATTTTATCGCCTATGTCTGATACTTTACCTAATGTCCTGTCATATTGGTATTCTACCTTGGTTACACTATTCATATAGGAGTTATTCCAAAAGACAGAACTATCCCCATGTACACCAACTGCATCTGCTGCTATCACACCAAAGCCGTCTTGACCATTGGATAAAGTCCAAGCATCTACTGTAACCCTTGCACTTAATATAAAATTCTCTTTATCTGGGTCAATGGTTGTATAATAAAAAGCTAGACCATCTGTAGATGCTGGTACTATTTTACCTTTTCCGTTCTCACTAGCAATTGTTACACTACCCTCATTGGCATTACCAATATAATAATTATTAACTTTATCAACTCCTTGCCCAAAAGCAGAAAAATACCATGGTCTTTCTTTATCACTGCTAACAGTAATTTCAATTGCTTCTGACACCATCTTCTCTTCCCCACGATTTGCGGTAACTAAAATACTATATGTAGCACCAGCAGTTAATCCAGCAATAACTCCTTGACTCTCTGTAACCATAGGCCCATCTTGGTAATTCTCTTCGCTAACAACCTTGTACTTAATACTGTAATTACTAGCTTCTAATACTGAGTTCCACTCTACTAACACTTCACCATTACCTAAGTTCGTAACACCTTTTAGAATAGGAGCTTGTAATGGTAAAACATAAGAAACGATAAGAGCATTACTTTCTTTTTTGCTCGTTTCTTCTTCTCTCTCAGCTACAACTTTAAAGCTATAAGTAGCGCTTTTCTTTGGTTCAAACTCTATGGTTTTATTATTATCAGGAGATGAGCCTACTAGCTTTGATTCTATTTCATCTCCATTCTCATCCATCATATAAGCAATTGCTATATCAGCTCCATTAATACCAGTTTCTAGATTACAGACTAGAATAATTTTATTAGCACTTTGCTCACCACTTAATAAGTTTGGTGGATTTACATCCTCCCATTCATTACGCTCCTCATCTACATCCCCTGTAATCGTTATTACAATCCCATATACATTAACGCCACTATCTGGTGAAGCAAAATAATAGTAGCCTGCTTGTGAAACCGTAATTGTACTAAGAGCTAAGCTATTTCCATAGGCACTCACACTTCCTACTGGCATATCTTCTGCATTATACAGTGTTAAGGATCTATCTGCGGATGAACTACTGCTCATAGCATAAACTTTAATACTAGCACTGCTTTCTAATGAAAATGATATAGAGCGATTGGTTCTATTACCTACCCCACCTAATTTTAATCTCTGACTATATTTACTTCCATCATCAGCTGTCTTCGAGTTAGCATCGACCTCTACTTTACTATTTGAGATATTAATGGTAAACCCATCGCCACCAGTAAAGCTACTGCTATAGGATCCAACTTGAAGGGTATCTGCATTAAAGGTTTTAGTAATTGTACTTTCCAAGTGATTTCCTTCTTCCCTTATCTTTTCTACCTTCCCTTGTTCTAGTGAATTATCAACTTCTTTAAGGTTTCCTTCTTCAATATTTTCATCTTCATTACTTTCATCTTCATTATTTTTATCTTCTATATTTGCTACTTCTGTACTTACTACGATATTTTCATCTTGTACATTTCCTTCTCTTTTATCTTTAGCTTCTGCATCTTGTTCTTCTGTATTTTCATCTAAAATATCTGTATCACCCATTTCTTCTTTAGTTACTGATTCATCCATATCTTTTACTTCAGCTATAATACTACTTTCTTCATTTGCATAGACATGCCCAATGGGTGTAAGGAGAGTAACAATAATACATAGACATAACATTAATGCTATCCTATTTTTAAACACCCTCATATTAAGACCTAGTAACAAAAACATGTAATACCTCCCTGTTTTTTTGCTATAATTTTTTTATTATAGAAATGACTAATAATAACTAGGAGAATTGTAAGCGCTTACAATTTGTCCTAATAATTACCAATTAAATGTTAGCATTACCCTATAAGCATGTCAATCGGTAGCCTTTGTCGTTTCTTGATAATCGTATTACTTTATATTTGATTTTCTAACAAATGTCCACATAAATTCAATCAAAAAAGACGCTATTTGAAAGAAAGCGTCTTTTTTAATGTTTATACTTTTTAGGTTAATTATGGTTACATTATCTAATATCTACTCTAAAACCATTTTTTCTGATTACTTATTCAACTATACAGTTATATGCATTCGTTAATTATTTTTAATATTAACCATTTAGCATATGAATGAATATTGTAATATTAGTTTTCCTTACACACTAACTTTCTTATCTAACATCCATGCAGTACCAAAATAAGTAAGTATTGTAAATACTACATTATAAATCGTTGATATGAAATTAATTTTCGTTAAGTCAGCTAAACTACCATTGTCAAATACCATTGTTTTATTAGCTATATAGTATATTAAGATATTCAATAAAATAAAGATACCAAAGCTTACAACACCTTTTAGTTTACTATTTGCTAGGAATGTTGTACTTAATGTAATAGAGAAGAATGCTGTAGTAATTGTAGCAATCCAGCTACTAATTAGTACCACTGCTAGTGAAATAAATAAATAAACATCTAAATTAAGTTGTAAAAATTGATTAACAAATCCCACTACTAATTCTTTAATTTCACCAAGTTTATTGTATTTTGCTAAAAGAATACTACCATCTAATGCAAATAATAAGAAGAAAGCGAGTCCTGCTAACACTACTTGTAATGCTGCTGATATTACTTTTGCCCCTACAATACTATAAGGCGTCTTTGGTGTTAAGAATAACATATAACTACTTTTCTGCTTTAAATCATTTGAAAATGTAATGATAGATTCAAATGCGATGTAAAAGATTGCACCAAAGGTAAAGAGCCATAAGATACCAAGTGCTACCGCTATTATATTTTCCTTATCTGCTATTACACCAAAGAAAAATACTAATTCTATTAAAGCAACCAAAGCAAGTATTACATACTTTGAAAATGCTTGTTTTTTAAATTCATACTTCATTAACTTTAACATAGTTCCCTCCCATTATGCATAGATAGATTTATACATTTCAACAATTGATTTTTTATGTGTTTCACGTAGTTCTTCTGCTTCCCCACTTAAAATAACAGATCCATCTTTAATAAATACGGCATTATCAATAATTTTCTCTAATTCATCTACTAAGTGACTTGATATTAAGATCGTTGCATCTTCCCTAGCAACTTCTAAAATAGTACTCATAATTTTATCTCTTGCTATAATATCAATACCATTAAGTGGTTCATCCAGCATATATACATGCGCTTTTCTAGCTAGTGTTGCTGCGATTTTAAGCTTTGCTGCCATACCTGAGGAAAGACTTTTTGCTTTGTCCTTCATATCAAGTTCCATTCTAGCAATTAATTCTTCATATCGTTTTCTATCAAAATCTTCAAAAAAATCTTCGTAGTAGTCAGCAACATCCTTAATTGTCATGTAGTTATAAAAGAAAGGTTCTGTTGACATATAAGCGATCTTCTTTTTCGATTCAACTCCGATTGGATTACCCATATAAGTTATTGAACCAGATGTTGGTTTAACAAGACCTGCTATCATCTTCATATAGGTTGTTTTACCACTTCCATTTGGTCCTAATAATGCATATATCTTTCCTTCTTCAAATTCAAGACTAATTCCTTTTACTGCGGCCTTTGTCATATACTTTTTGATTAAATGATTGCTTTGTAGTATCATATCCTATCTCCTTTATCATTTTCTAATTCTTCATATTTTGATTCCAACATTTTAATTAGTTCTTCTTTTGAATAGCCTAAATCTTTCATGCCTGCTATAAATTGCTCTAATAAATTACCTGCCATTTCTTCTTTTAAACTCCTTAATTTATTGACATCTTCTGTTACATAAGTACCTAAACCTCTTTTTGTATAGCAAATTTCTAACGCTTCTAATTCTTTATAAATTCGATTTGCTGTATTGGGATTAATTTTATAGGTATAAGCTAGTTCCCTACCAGACGGTAGCTTTTCACCAAGGGTTAAAATTCCCTTTACTATATTTCTTTTAATATCATCAATTACTTGCACATAGATTGGTATATTATTATCAAATTCCATAGGCCCTCCTTTCTAACTTTTACAACGAGCATTTCATGTATCGTCACTTCATCTTTATCTCATCTCATTTAGTAATTCATTCACTAATTAATTAATCACTTAGTGCACTAGTTAAATAGTACACTAATATAATAATATTGTCAATACTATTTTTAATTAATTTTAAAATAGTTATTGTAACGTAATATATATGATAGTATAAACAAAAAAATGGTATTATTACAAAAAAAGAAGGTGTTGATTCATTCACTACGAATTAACACCTTCTTCTATATGACTAATAATAAAGTTAATACTTACTTAACTTTATCATTTCCTTATTCGGTTCTTTTGGAATTACTCATTTGTTTCTCTCATACCACAGGAGCTACTACTACAACCGCTACAATTACAGCCAGTTTTGCCCTTCTTATGACGCATTACGCTTCCCACAATGATGCTTACAACTAGTATTGTTACAACGGCAAGTATGATATAATTTATCATCACATTTTACCTCCTCATTTTTATCCTTATCTTTTTGTTTGATAAGAATGGATATGTTATCTACATCCGTAAATCCTTGCTCAATTAAAGCTTTTTTAAGACTCTTAAACCACTCGCCTTTTTTCACTTCAACTACTTCTTCTGTTTTTTCATCAACAAATAGCACTTGCTTTTCATAATCCATATCTAGATTATCATAATCAATTAAGTAGATATTCTTACGATTAATTACTCCTAAATCTTCTAAAGTCTTAACCATACGATATATCGTAGCAATACCTACAGATGCATCCTTCTTTATTGCTTTATAATAAATTTCTTTACAACTAGAGCATTCATCTTCTAGTATAATATCTATTAGTAGTCTTCTTTGTTCTGTTATACGAAAACCCTTTTTTCTAAGTTGATCAAGTATAATCTCTCTTTTTTCAATTCTTATTGCTAAAGGTTCATTTTCATACGTGTTTTTCATAAAAGGCTCCTATTCTAAGTGCATTAGCACACTAACACTGAAACGCATTCGTTTCATCAACATGATTTTTGTTAAAATATTAAATTTCCAACTTGGAATATAATAAATGCAACAATCCATGCAGTAATCATTTGGAATGCTATGGTTCTTAAAGTCCATTTCCAAGAACCCATTTCTCTTCTAATAGCGCCTACGGCTGCAAAACATGGCATACATAATAAGTTAAATGCCATATATGAGAATGCAGATACTTTTGTGAATACATCAGCTACACCAGGTAATGCTGCACCACCTTCTGCAGCTGCTTCAATAATTTCATCCGATGCTTCGAATAAAATACCAAAAGTTGAAACAATATTTTCTTTTGCTATAAAGCCTGTAAAAGTTCCAACTGCTGCTCTCCAGTTACCAAATCCTAATGGTTCAAAGATAAACTTGAAAGCATTACCTATATTAGCTAGGAAACTCTCTTCCATACTTACCATACCACTAAAATTAAAGTTTGATAATAACCATATAAATACAGTTGATACAAAGATAATTGTACCAGCTTTAATTGCAAATCCTTTTAATTTATCCCAAGCATGTATTAATACGCTTTTCAGTGTAGGAATACGATATTGTGGTAACTCCATAATAAAGTTTGATACGTTACCTTTAAACATAGTCTTACTTAATATGATTCCACTTAAAATCGCTACCACAAGTCCTAATAAATATATGGAATACACAATTAAAGCTTGATTATCATTTGGAAAAAGAGTTGCAGCAAACATTAAGTAAATTGGTAATTTTGCACCGCAAGACATAAATGGTGTAATCATCATTGTTAGTCTTCTATCTTTTTCATTCTCAAGCGTTCTTGAAGCCATTAAAGCTGGAACAGAACAACCAAATCCCATTAGTAATGGGATAAAGGATTTTCCAGATAAACCAAATTTACGGAAAATTCGATCCATTACAAAGGCAACTCTTGCCATATATCCACTGTCTTCCATAAAGGACATAAGTAAAAATAGTACTAAAATTTGTGGCATGAAGGATACTACTCCCCCAAGACCTGCAAGTATACCATCAATTACTAAAGACAGTGCCCAGTCTGCTGCACCTTGATTTATAAGAAATTGTTCAATTGTACCAGTTAATGGGCCATCCCAAAAATCTACTACTAAAGTTTGTAACCATACGCCAACTCCTAAAGGTCCTTCACCAAAGGTGATGGAAAACATTGCATACATAATAACTGCAAATAAAGGAATGGCTAAAATTCTATTTGTTAAAATTTTGTCTAATTTATCAGACTTGGTTTCAACATGTCCTACATGCTTCCTCTTTACGGCTTCTTTTACTAATTTAGCAATATATTGATATCTTAAATCTGCTATTTTAGCTTCTGTATCACCATCCGCATGTTTTTCAGTTTCTATAATAATTGCATTTATTTCCTGTTTTATATGTTCGGGTATATCATTTAATACAATTTCATCCCCTTCAAGGATTTTAATTGCCTTCCAAATCCTCTCATCCCCATTGGAATCTACTAATAATTCTTCAATCTTTTCAATAGCAGATTCAATATTGTTATCGAATATAGAAAGCACATTAGGCTTATTACCATTTTTAGCTGTTATAGCAACAGCTTCCATTAATTCGTTTAATCCTTTACCAGAACGTGCTACAATTGGTACCACTTTAACTCCTAGTAACTTAGATAACTTTTCATGGTTAATAATATCCCCTTTCGCTTCTACCTCATCCATCATATTTAGAGCGATAACCGTTGGTATTTTAGTTTCTAAAATTTGAAGGGTTAGGTATAGGTTTCGTTCTATACTTGTTCCGTCAACGATATTAATTACAACATGTGGTTTTTCTTTCACAATATAATCTCTTGCAACAATTTCTTCTTGAGAGTATGGTGAAAGGGAATATGTACCTGGTAAATCAAGAATCAGAAAATCCTTATTCTTTTTATATATACCTTCCTTTTTATCAACCGTAACTCCTGGCCAGTTACCAACATGTTGCTTCGAACCAGTTAATTCATTGAATAACGTTGTTTTACCACTATTAGGGTTTCCAGCTAATGCTATGGAATATTTCATCTTAGTTCTCCTTATTTTAAAATTCCTATTTTAAAATCTACTTGTACTTGAGTATTAATATTAACTTTTACTAATCTCAATTTGACCAGCTTCTTCTTTTCGAAGGCTTAAATCGTATCCTCTTATATTTACTTCAATCGGATCACCTAGTGGTGCTACTTTAATTACCTTAACTACAGCACCTGGCGTAACTCCCATATCCATAATTCTACGTCTCATTGGACCTTTTTCACCAATACTAATTACCTTACCTTCTTCACCTGGTAGTAAATCTTTTAGTGTCATTTTAAAACTCCTCCTAAGCAACCATAATTTTAGACGCTAAACCTTTATTAATCGCGACTCTAGACCCCTTAACTAAGAGAATCAGCCCACTATCATTTTCCGAAAGCAATTTAACACTTTCTCCTTTAACAAAACCAATATCTTGTAAATGTCTTTTTACATCGTCTTTTCCTATAAGGTCAACGATTACTCTTGATTCTCCTAAACTCATAAATGCTAGTGACATAATGTATATCTCCTCTTGTTATAAAATGTTGTTGGGAATGATTATCATTTGCAACTATTATATGCCTAATACCTTACTATGTCAATATTAATATTGAAAAATATTATCATTTATTTTGTAGTGTTTTCGTCAATATGTTATATTTAGTGAAGATTGTTACCTTTTTCACAGATTAAGTAAGTTAATTAATACCATTTTAAATTCAAAAGAGGCGCCACACGATGATCGTGCGGCAGCCCCATACTTAAACTCTATACTTACGTCTTTTATAATTTTTAAGGACTATAAGGGAAAGTAATAATAAAATTATACTACTTATCATTACAATCATATTAACATAAGTGCTTTTATCCATATTTTTAATACTTGAAATGCCTTCTCTATTATTTTGAAAAATATCAGGCAACTCATTCATATTAGGTGGCATTCCATTTGTGTTTGGCATTCCATTTGTGTTTGGTATTCCATTTGTGTTTGGCATTTCATTTGTGTTTGGTATTTCATTTCCATTAGGCGGCATCCCCATAGCAGGAACTCCTTCAACATTAAAATCAAATTCACCTTGAGTATTTCGATTCGGCATATTACCGTTATTTCCACCAGGGAATCCTCCTGCTCCTCCTTGAGTCCCCATGCTAGAAACATTAATACTAGAGCCATCTATAAGTGTCGACGATTCTTCTTTTTGACCTTCTTCTGTAGAAGGAATCGTTCCATTTAGTTGCCCTTTAATACTTTCTGCTCGTAATAAGCCAAAGTTTTTTAAAGTATCTACACCTAGTTGGTATTCATCAAATGTATAAAATGCTGTATTATCTTCTTTCACATAGTTACTAATTAATTTATCCACTTTTTCTATTGTTTCAATGTATCTACCACTATCAAAGTATTCTTTCGTCAATTGCTCTAGATAAGAATGATATAACTCTTTATACTCATCCACTGCTAACAATTGACCAATCATTGGACGCTCAGATAATGTTGTGCCAGAGACAGGGGTGTCTATTGGTGAATTAATAGCACCTGTTGAATCGTTACTTTGAAAACCTGCAAATGCTAAGTTAAAGTCCCAAGGAAGCATAGTAAGCACTCCATCATTTTCATACAAATAATAATTATGCTTTAGACTTCCAGTATAACTATCAAAGTTTACAAGAACACTATTAACGGCAAAGTATTTTAAGGTTTGTTCAATATCAATATAGTTATCTAAATCTTTACCTTCATTCAGATTTTTTAGAGCTTCGATAACTCTTTTATAGTCATCTTCATCCCGATCAAATACAGCAGATTCAAAAATATCACTATAAGACTCTACCTTATCATCAATATACTTTAAATCAGTACTAGAACTTCCACCAAAACCTATATTATTCATGTCAAATTTTCTAGTTCTATTTTGTCCATTCTCTTCTACCCTACTATCTGTGTTATCACTTAACTTATTATTTATAGCATTATCCCTGCTTATTTTTGGTGAATTACCAGCCATCAATTCTTTTACCTTATCTAAATCAATGTCTAATTCTCCTATTTCTCTGTTACCCATTCCACCTCCCATATTTACACTCTCAGGTTTGTAGAGTTGCCCATAGGAAGTCCCAAAGTTTCTAAGCGCATAGGATTCCTCCATTGCTTCTAAAGCAAAATATAGTCCCCAAGGTTCGCCATTGACAGTAATACTTGCAAATGAATATAGGGGATTTGCTACTCCAATATAATCTAGCATATCATACGCTAAATACTCCTTCATATAAGTAGCATCGGACATAATATTATTTAACACTAGTTTGTCCAATCCATGTAATGTTTGATCTACATATTGATCAAATTCTATTTTAAAACTATATCGATCCGTTGTATCATCCTGTGCTATCTGTGTTAAGGTTGTATTACCTTTTGCACGGATACCAACATTATTTATTCTTTCACCGTTAATGATAACATCACATAAGACGTATGTCTCTTGTATGGCATTGTCTAATAAATTTGTCCAAGTATCCTCATTGATTACAATATCAACCGTCATTATCTCATCTTTATTAAATACTTTAGTTTCATAATCTAAGTTAACTGCACTAGTAGTAGCTTCTATTCCTAGTGTACTAGAGAAATAAGTAAGTATAATGGTAAAGATGATAGAAATTAACATGGATATTGCTATAATGGGACCTAAAAATTTGCTCTTAATCATCCAAACCTCCATTTTGTTGTTTAGTCAATTTCCTAATGGATGTTATGACATATAATCCCCATTATAGCTAACTAGTACTGCATTTGTAACACCTTTTAGGGAAGCGATTTTATTAACAAAATCCGTAGACATGGAATTTAATCTGATTTCCATAGTTAACTCAATTCCTGTTTTGGATACTGTTTTTGATTTAACTACATGCTTTTTCAC
>JAFAEB010000327.1 GCA_023424235.1 Bacillota bacterium | reverse complement strand
ATTTCTGCTTGATTTAGATATTCGTTCATATATACCTCCATTCTGCCATAGGCAGTTATTCTTTCCTGTATTAAGTTAGGTCAATTCTTCTGTCATTTATTTATTCTGTCATTTTATTTATTCTGTTATCTATTCTGTCTCTTCTTTTTTTCTTAATTTTCTACGATACATTGCTAAAACAACTTTCCTTGTTACAGGAATCATAACGGCTAGAATCACTAATTGAATTACTACAAATAACCAAACTTGTAATATTGGTTCTTTTGCTGGAGCTTCTATAGGTCCTAAGTCACCACCCATATCTCCTCCTGGTCCATAATCAGGTATAAACTCACCTTGTACATTACTCTCAAAATCTTTCGTAACCTTTACTTCATCTCCATTACTATCTTCAAAGGTAATAACAAGAGTACCCTTAGCCATCCCTTCAACAGTAGGTATTACTTCCAATTCTGCAAATTCAGAGTATCCTGATTGTACGTTACCAATGAAATACATACTTCCTGTACTAATATAAAAATCTCCTTCAATGGTAGCATATACATTGTTAAGCTGTGATTTACCCATATTATAGAATTCGAACGTTAATGCAGTTGGTTGATTTACAATTGGCATATCCCAGTTCCCAACAAAAATATTATCAACAACTGGTCTAGAATTCTCTATTGCTTGAAGATTAATGGTTTCTTTTACTGTTTCACCAACTTCACCAGTAGCTGGATTAACTTCTGCTCCGTCATATTCATATTCAATGGTAATCTCGATTGGATATGCTTTTGTAACAGCATCCGATTTTACTTTTAACTCAAGTGTATTTTCGGCAGCTTCACCTGCTTTAATATTTGTTATATATAAGGTATTACTTCCCTTTGTAACGGTGAATATATTTTCTGCTTGGTTAACAGTAACCTTTATATTCTTAGCATCAATATGGGAATGGGTATTCTTAATATCAAAATTAAAATTGAATACACTGCCTGCTCTTAATTCTTCGATATCTGTTGAGAAATTACTTATCATTAACTTTGGTTTACTAGCAGAAGCTGAGTTTTCAATATCTAATACATATAATACTGCAGTGTCAGACCATTCTTTACCACTCGCATCTTTGTATTCGTATTTTAATTCTAAATTGCTCATTCCCTCTGGAATATTTTCAGATACTGTTAATGGTATTGTAATTCTTGCTTTTCTACCACCAGCTAATTTTTCTATGTATTGATATGGTTCTAAATTTACTGGACTAAAATTATTAGCAGAAAGGTTGGTAACACCAATCTTAATTTCACTAATATCAACTTTACTCTTATTTTCTAAATCAAAGGAAATATCAACTCTAGCACCCGCATTTGGTATATTAGGGCTTTGAGATACGCCTGTTACAACAATATTAGGTTTTCCTTCTGCTGTCATACCCTCAGCTGCAGTAACTTCTAAATATAAAGCTGTAGTTGTTGTATAAACAACACCACCATCATCTGTATAAGTAACCTTTAGATCTAATTTCTTAAGTCCACCAGTTGCTTCCTTAGATACAATAAGTGGAATTTTAATATCTACCTTATCATCAAAGGATAAGCTACCACCATCTAATTTTTCAGAAGTGTAATTTGGTATGAAGCTTGTAATTCCTAATCCATCCACACTTATTTCAATATTGTTAGCAACAGATTCGCCGTTATTACGTAAGGTAGTTACTAGATTAAATGTATCTCCAGCTTTTAATTCACTTGCATATTTTGCGCTCTCAATTTCTACTTTTGGTGCAAGAGAATTATCTTCAATATTCACATAAATTTTACTACTACTTGTATAAACTTCACCTTCTTGGTTTTTATAATCCATTTTAATTGTTAAGGTTTTTGTTCCAGCTGTTGCATTTGAAGCAATCGTAACTGGAAGTTTTACACGATAGGAATCATTAGCAGCAAGCTTACCATCTTTACCAGCTTCTTGTGTCATTTTAGAATATCTTGGTATAATTCCTGCTGTTTCAAAACCTTCTACACTAAAATAAGTATTATGTGAGGTAATTTCACCTTCATTTTTAATCACAAAGGAAAGGTCTGTATCACTTCCTTTTACAGCATTATTTAAAAGAATATTATCAATAGTTAGTTGTGCTGCTTCCTTTTCTTTTTCAATAATTACATATATATTAGGTAATTTTAAAGAAACTGGCTTTTCTTGATAATCTTCTGCACTTATTCCCATAAATTCTACTGTCACATCTAGTTTATTTCTTGAGATTTTAGCGGTTTCTTTTACCTTTAACTCAAACTCTATGTAAGTCGTATTGGCATTGGATATGCCAAGTGGTTCTTGTTGCCCTTCTTGCGTGTACTTTATACTAGATACACTATAAGGCATATTTTCAGTATTAATTAAAATTTTTGGATTTTGAATATATGCTCCAACTGCCCTTACTGGCAATTTAACATGAATGGTTTCCCCAGGTATTCCAATGATATCTCCTACTGAACCCACAAAATTAATTGCTGTAGCAGTATTAATAAATGTTTCTGCTTTTACGATTGTACTACCTGCTAGATTAGATACCACCATAGCGAGCATAATTGCGATGGCAAATAGTCTTTTCACCTTTTTCATCCTTCTTCCCTCTTCTTCCTATAAAATAATAAACTCATTTAAGATACATCTAAGACTGTATTCGTATCTTTTGAAGATTTAAGCTCCTGATTATTTAGAGTTTCGTCTTCATTCATACTTTCTGTAGTACTAGTTTTACTTGCTTTACTAATATCATTTACGACCTCAATGCTTTGTATTTTTCCATCTAAAATATGTATGATGCGGTCAGCAAATTCAGCCAAACGTCGGTCATGAGTAACCATAACTATGGTCTGATTGTTGTCTCTAGCTATGCTTTTAATTAGATTCATAACATCCATAGCAGTCTTAGTATCTAGATTACCAGTAGGCTCATCTGCAAAAACAATTTCAGGCTTAGCAACAAATGCTCTAGCAATACCAACTCTTTGTTGCTGTCCACCACTCATCTCTTTTGGTTTGTGTGAGAGCCTCGATTCTAAGCCAACCTTAGTTAACATCTCCCGCGCCATTTTTTTTCTTACTTTTCCTCTAATACGTTTAAAAACCAATGGAAACTCAACATTTTCCAGAGCAGTCATTGAACTCATTAAGTTATAAGATTGAAAAACAAAGCCTAAATATCGTTGTCTGAATCTTGCTAAGCTATTTTCACTCATTTTATTGATTTTTTTGCCCTTTATTATAATCTGACCACTTGATAATTTTTCAATACCTGCCATTAGATTTAATAAAGTTGATTTTCCTGAACCAGAGGTACCAAGAAGGCAACAAAATTCACCTTTTAAGATTTCAAAGCTTACATCATCCACAGCATATATTTTTTCATTTCCCATTCGATATATCTTTTTTACGTTCTGAACCTGAATGATTTTCTCTATTTGGTTTTCCACTCTCTCACCTTCCTCCTATATAGCAATACTTTCTAATTAATACTACTCCACATATCTTAAATAAAGAATATATTATTTCTTACGATTTTCTGACATTTTTTTTGCTATGACATATCCTTTACTTTACCATTTTCTAAGCTTTCTTCTTTCGCTTCTTTTCTTGCTAATTGGTTATCAATAAAACGTACAAAAAGCAACTTAACTAGAGCTCCAACTGGTACAGCTAAAAGCATACCAAGCAGACCTCCGATTGCGTTACCAAATATTAAGAAAATGATAACTAAAACAGGATGTATTTGAATACTGTTACTTAATAACTTTGGTGCTATTATATTACCATCTATGGTCTGCACAATTAACAATGCGATTAAAGCAATTACTAATTCTTTGTATTGTCCATTTAAAACACAAACAAGTGTTGTTCCAATATATGCTACAATTGGTCCACAATAAGGGATAAGATTACCGATGCCTGCAAGTATACCAATAATTAATCCAAACTTAACTCCAATAATTGAAAGGGTTAGGCTAATTGCTACCATCATAACTAGAGCATCCATTAGCTGCCCTCTAACATATCCAGAAAATACATGATCAGCATCGGATATAAAAGTTCCTATTCTACGTAACCACTTATCATTAAGTAATGCTCTACCAACCTTTTTAACATACTCTTTGATCATGGCTCCATCAATTAAGAAGTAGATTGCTATAATCAATGAGAATAAAAATGTTGTTAAGTAAGATGACAAGTTTTTAAGCGAATTAACAAAGGATAAACCAAAACTTTGTAGGGTATTTAATATATAAGTAGTTGCTGATTCAATATATTCAGCAATTTGGCTGGATTGAATATTTAATTCATTTAACTTGTTTAAAGAAGTAGTATAAAAGGTATTAAAATACTTTAAATAGGTATCAGCTAGAATAATAATATCATCTAGACTCGCAAGTCTTAATTGATCCGTAACGCTAAAAACAAGTAATGATATTACTCCAGCTACTAGTAGGAAAAATAAGATTACGGTAAATAGAACACTCAAAGTACGACTGGATTTAAGTTCTTTTTTACGTATACGAATCTTTTTAAGCTTTGATTCTATAAAATTTACAATTGGCTCAAATAAATATGCAAATACAAAGCCAATTACAATTGGAGTTGTTACAGATGCAAACCATCTTACCTTATCCATTATAACATTCATAATCTCGGGTAAATTATCAGCAATTAGACTAAGGCAATAGATAATAACTGCTGTAACAATTACATACAACGATACTAGGGTATACTTTTTGTTTAGTTTGTTGTTTAGATTCATTCTTTGTCCACTCTCTCTTTTTTAATCGTTTCTCATTCTAAATATGATACAAGGTAACTATAAGTATTCACTTATAGTTACCTACATATATAAAACTTACTTCTTAAATTAACATAAATTTAACGTTAGGGCTTATTTGCATCGTTCTACAAATTCTTTGATACATTCTACCGTTCCATCAATTCCAATAAAATCACTTTGTAGGGTAAGATGATAATTATCAGCTTTGCCCCATCTACCATTTGCATGGTAATTATAATAGTTTGCTCTACGCTTATCAATTTTTTGAACATTTTCTTCTGCTTTTACAGGTGAAAGATTCTCAATCTCAATCGCACGAGCTATTCTTGATTCTAAGGAAGCCCATATAAATACATTGATTACATTCGGATGGTCTTTTAAAACATAATCCGCACAACGTCCTACAATTACGCAAGGACCTTCGTTTGCTACTTTTCGAATAACATCAGCTTGTGCTAAGTAGATTCTATCATCTAAGGACAAGTGAGAAAAACCAAGTTCTTGGTTACCATATGCATTCATTCCCATTGCTATTGAATAGAGTAAACTATTCGTTGCCTTATTTTCTGCATTTTCAAACGCTTGTGTAGAAAAACCACTTTCCTTAGCTGCTCTATCGATTAGTTCATTATCATAGAACAATATGCCTAATTTCGCTGCTAATTTTCTTCCTATTTCACGTCCACCGCTTCCATATTGCCTGCTAATTGTAATTACTTTATTCATAATAGCCTCCATTCTACAACTTAGCATAATGCTAAATTGCTAAAACTAAGTTTCTATAGAACAAATATTGTAACTAATTATTTATTCTAATTCTATTCAATTGATTTATAATTCAATTATAGCATAGCTTTGGCAATGTGAAAATCATTTTCTGTAATTTATTCCAATTATCCAAACAATTTAATGTATTTAAGATACCATTTCTTAAATACTGACTTATTTTTATATAATTCATCCATAATGTTATGATACATTGACTCCATCATTTCTACTTCCATATCTTTTGGTCTACCATAGCCAAATTTAGCTTTTAAGGTGATATTTAATATATTCGTAAATTCATTGTTCTTAAAGAATTTACACTCTTCTTCTATTTTTTTAGCAGCTTCCTCATAGCTAATTGACTCATCAAAAGGTATTCCCATATAAGAGAGTACTCTTAGAATATCTTTATAATATAGAATAACCTTATTATTACTATTACTTTTCTTAAATTTATAAGTATAAGTTACTTTTTGAAGTAACCATCTATTTAGTAATACCACAATAATTAGCAGTAGAATACATACTATTCGTACTACAAGTGTCCCCGCCTTTTTATGATATTCGCGATTTATTATGACCTTATCTGAAGGTTTATCACTTGTTGCACTATTAATATTATTCTCACGTTCAGGCTGCTTTGTAGGCTTAGAAGTCGTTTTTGCTTCCTCTTTCTCTTCTACAGAGTTAGAAACTTCTTCTACCTCATCCTTTTCAACACTCGGGGTAATAGTAGGTTGGCTAGGTGTGGCTGTAGGTAAAGCAGGAGAATCTATATTGGCTAGTACTTCATTATCTTCTGAGAAACTATATCCCGGTGTACATTCCACTGGGACCCATCCATATCCATCTATATATACTTCCACCCATGCATGAGCATTGGAATCGAGCACCTCAACATTTTTGATTAAAATATTATATGCATCATCCTCGCCACGTATTGTATACTTTCCTTCCTCTACGGTATTTCCCTTGTCCATATTACTTGTTTTAATAACATAACCTTCCGCATATCTAGCCGGAATGCCCATAGCTCGTAACATCATTGTAGCAGCTGATGCATAATGAGCACAGTATCCCAATTTATTCTCATAAAGAAAATATTCAATATAATCTTTATTACTTGGCAGCTTACCAGGTTTTAGACTATAGCTGGTATTATTCCATAAATAATAACGTACATAGGATATTTTATCACTTAAAGAATAAGAAGCATCCGTCTTATATTTCATTAAATTAATATCTTGCTTTAGTCTATCTAATCCTTTAGCTGGTAACCTAGTATAGGTATCATAAACAAAGTCCCTATAACTTAATTCATACTTTCTATAGTCTTCAAGGTCCTTTAGGGCTTCATTGGTTACCAAATCATCAACGAAATGATCACTATAAAACTGAGCTGCCTCTTCATATTCTTTATCCCCATCATATAAAAATAAATTATTGTAAAGATTATAGTAAGAGAAGGTATACTCGTCTCTTCTTTTAATAGGTAATACATATTCCTCATTGGTAAGATTCATCGAATTCTGTTCTTTAAAATTAGTGATATATGGGGCATATGCATATCTTTTATTCGTACGAACATTGCGAACAGTCATTTCACTTTCATGAAATCGTAAAGAAGGATAAATATTATCATCTAGTTTCCCTATTATGGATAGAAAATAAGCGCTCTGATTTCCTATCAGAAAATCACTTCCATTCCATATCTTAGCTATATCTAAATACTCCTCTTTTTCAGAGTAGGTCAGCTCATCCCACTTATCTCCATAATAATTCGAGCCTACAAAACCCTTTAAATATATGGTGTCATTAGATACAGGAAGCCGAACCTCAAGTACCTTTTTATTATCAAAGGTAACCTCTCCATGATCTCCTAAATCTCCACCATTTAATCCTCCAAAATCAAACTTAGTTTGCTCCTTAAATATTTGTATTTGAGAAAAGTCAGTTTTTTCAATGGTCTTTGTCACTTTATCAAAGGATAAATTCATCATCTCATCCTGAATCTTTTGCTTCATATCTGCAAAGTTATACTTTTCTTCGTAAGATTTTTTTGGAAGAATACAAGCTGCGATTCCAATAAGTATGCTTAAAATTAATCCAAGGATCACTCCAATTTTAAAACCAATTATATATCGAAATCGTTTCTCTAAGCCTATGTTTCTTTTTATACGTTTTTTTACATCTTTTTTGTTCTTATGACTATACTTACTGTTATACTTCCTCATTGCGGTACCCATACCTATAATACAAATGCAACAAACAAAATAAAGGATACTAGGAAGCGGTGTCGGTATGATGCCAACAACGATGGGAAGGGCATATATTGGTAAGGTTATGAAAAAATAAATCCCTCTTATATTATTACTAAGTATGACACTCGTAAGCATAAAGGATAGTATTATTGTTACGAATATTAAAAAGATTGTTATAACAGATTTAGGATTGTAGTCACCTACAATATATGGATAAATAGCAAGTCCAAAGTAATCATTTAGATGCTCTATATAAATGTTTTCAATATGCCAGAAACCATTTTGAATTTCTTTATAAAATTCAAATACAGCCATTAAATACACAGCTGTGGTAATTGGTATTGTGTATTTAATAATTTTATTTAATTGAAGTATATAATAAAAATAAATAGTTGAGAGAAACATGGTAATAAATATAGGCCTCTTCTCAACTTCAATATTAAGTCCAGTAATAAAGCTAAATATGCTTCCATATAGCCCAAACAGAATAAATAGAACTTGTAACATACGAATATATGATGTTAGCTTAGGTACGTTCGAGGAGGTGATACGATTGTGCTGTGCAATATGAATGCCAGAATTATATGATTTATTTTTTATGATTTCCATACAACACCTCCTTTTCTTTATGCAAATCGAAAGCTATTCTCAATTTTTGATAATTCAATTTCAATTAGATTAATACGATATTCATCTAACATTTTTTTCGTTTCTTCACCAACAGGATAGAGTTCTAAATAGTTCACATAATAGATATATATCAGTGTCTCTTTATTGGAATGAATCAACTTTAGCATATGTTCCAAGTCTATACTAGTGGTAATATATATGATATGGCTGTATACTTCATGTAAGGAATATAAGGAGTCTTTACAAAGTATGGACTCCTCTTCTTTCATAATATCCTTATGATATAGCCCATCTAAGGCTTCATATATAGCACTCTCATCCTTAACCTCTATCTTACCTTCCTCATCTTTATTCCACCATATAGCCAAATGTTTATAACCATACTGAATATAGGAAAAGGATAGGGACATAAAACATTCTAAGATTCCATCCACATATTCGATGAATGAATTCCTTCTTTGTCCACAATAGAAGTCTACTAATACCACAATTCTTGTATTAATGGGATAACTAAACTCTTTAATCATAAGCTCATCTTGTTTATAACTTAATTTCCAATGTATTCTATGCGGTTTGTCCCCTTCACGATATTCACGAATCATAAAAACTTCGGATGGATCATCTCCGCTTTTATACTCAGAAAATTCATTACTTTCTAGTTCTAAAATATTATTTTCTCTAATTGGATCCTCTTCACTTACATGACAGTTTGGTAATACAGTAACTAATATACTGCGATTCATTTTTTTTCTTAAGGACCATATATGAATAAAATCGTATACACGAATTGATTTTAAATGTAATACAATATTACCACAATAGGAGGATGTGATTTGTGTTCTAACCTCCTGAGTACATTTTCCATCCATAGAAATTTGTATATTGTCTTTTTTCACTTCTTTTAGAAATTCATTATAAAAAGTATAAGTGACATTCATCCTTGAAATTGGGAAAATACTTTTATTGCTTATAATAATATTAACATCAAAACTTTCTCCTTTACTTACAACCAATTGACTAGCATCAATCCTTGCTGTAATACTAGATAAGGTATAAATTAAGATAATGAGAAGAATAAAGGGCAGTAATAATGCTACTAAAAAAATCAGTCCAGTAAAATAATCGTAATATAATATAGCAAATACCCCTAAAAAAGCTAGGATTAATAAATATGTTATCTTATTCTTTAACATGATAATCACCTTCTTAGGTTATTTTTGGAGTTGCTACTTGTTGTAATATACTGTCTAGTATAGATATCACTGTAATATTATTAACTCTTGCTTTTGGTCTTAACATAATACGATGAGCAGTTACATCTTTAAATACATTTTTAACATCATCAGGTATTACGTAATCTCTATTTTGAATAAATGCATTGGCTTTGGCCATATGAGTTAAAGCGATTGTCCCTCTAGGGCTTACTCCTAACTCAATTAAAGGATGTTTTCTAGTTTCCATTATTAATGAGGCAATGTACTCGTAGATACTATCATGAACAAAGATATCCTCAACCATTTGTTGCATATGGACAATATCCTTACGATAAATAATAGGTTTTAAAAATTCTAGTGGATTGCTACTTTGTCTACCCTTTAAAATATTTACCTCACTTTTAATATCTGGATACCCAACTGTTAGCTTTATCATAAAACGATCCAATTGTGACTCTGGTAATAAATGTGTTCCAATAGAACCAATCGGGTTTTGTGTTGCAATTACTGTAAACGGATTCGGTACTTCTCTCGTAATACCATCTACCGTTACGGTGCCCTCTTCCATAACTTCAAGTAAAGCTGATTGTGTCTTTGATGAGGTTCTATTTATCTCATCTGCTAAAAATAGATTACACATAATAGGCCCTTGTTTGTATTGATAATCGCTACCATCTTTATTCAATAGATGAAAACCTACTACATCCGTTGGTAGTACATCTGGTGTAAACTGCAGACGATTATAATCAAGAGCCATTGTTTTTGAAAATGCTAATGCTAAGGTTGTCTTACCAACACCTGGAATATCTTCAATTAATATATGTCCCTTTGCTAACATGGCTGTTAATACTTTCGCTACTACAGCTTCCTTACCTATAATTACCTTATTAACTTCATTAAGGATTTTAATTGCCAAACTAGAATACGTATTCATGTTAATTCCTCCCCAAAAATCTATAATAAATGTGCTATAACAACACATCGAAAACTTTCCCATAATAAAATACTATATCTTATTCTGTAAATAATTACAAGTTTTAATTCTCACAAGAGTACCCTTTTTATGTAATAACCTTACTAAAATAAAAGAAAGGGTTATCGTCTGATAACCCTTTCAAAATCTTTATTTAAACAAGTGAATTGTTCCTTCATCATTAAGTTTTTTAAGTATGGTTGCTGTAACTGGGAGTAATAACAAACCTACAACCCCAAGGGTTTGCGCCCCAATAAAGATACAAAGAAGAGTAACAATTGGATGTAGTCCAATTTGTTGACCAACGATCCTTGGCTCTAAGGATTGCCTTACAATTGTTATAATAACATAAAGAATTAATATTCCAATTCCAAAGGTGTTATTCCCAAGAATAAATGCAATTACGCTCCATGGAAGTAACACTGCACCAGTACCTAGTATCGGAAGCAAATCAATAAGTGCTATTATTGCACCTATTAAGAAAGGATTTGGTACTTTTAATATTAATAAACCTATGGATAATTCAACGAAGGTAATAAGGATTAAGGTAGTGTATGCCTTAATAAATTTTCCTATTGTACCAATTACATTATCTACCACTCGAAAAATCATTTTTCTCTTCTCTTCCGAAAATTGTTTTA
>JAFAEB010000322.1 GCA_023424235.1 Bacillota bacterium | reverse complement strand
CTCCCAAGCTGGATATTCAGAACGAACGTAGAACTCTCCACCTAAGAACTCTGCCATATATCCTAGACGACTTGCTAAATGTTGCTTATAACTATTTACACTACTACGAACTGAGAAGCAAAATACTGCTACATCTTCATCGGTATGGAAAATACCAAGGTTTAAGGAACTTTCTACTAATCCAACAATATCGGAACTCATAACTTGAACACCATTCGGAGAATTTACAAGTATAAATAATACTTTTTCAAAAGATGTAGGATGTATACATGAATAGTTATCTTCTTTTCCTAGAGTAGACTTAATAGTTAAGTAAGGTTCACTAGTTTTTAATTCATTTTGATACTTTATTGCTAATTCCTTAACTTTTTCTTCAAATAAGCTAATATCCTCTTTATCAATTACTAATTCTGTAACATTATCTCTAGGGATAGCATTGTCTTTTAATCCCCCTTTCATGGAAAGAACAAAAAAGTTAAGGCTATCTCTTAATTCAAATAATAATCTTCCCATCAACTTATTTGCATTGGTTCGATTCTTATGAATCTCTGCTCCAGAATGTCCACCTTGCAAATCACTTATCGCGATGACTGCTTTAACACCTTCTGCTTCCATACGATTAATCGGTATATTTGCAGTTCCAGTTAAACCACCAGCAGAGCTTGTTAAAATTGTCCCTTCATCCTCAGAGTCTAAGTTAAGAAGATATTTACCTTTTAGATTTGAAACATCAAGTCCAATCGCTCCATCCATTCCTACTTCTTCGTCTGTTGTAATTAAAACCTCTAATCTAGGATGTTGTAGAGTTTCATCATCTAACAAAGCTAAAGCATAGGCAACCGCAATTCCATTATCAGCTCCTAGAGTTGTTCTATCCGCATGAATATAGTCATCTGTTACATGTAATTCAATTCCTTGAGTCGTAAAATCGTGATCGCAATCATTGGATTTCTCACATACCATATCCATATGTCCTTGGATCATAATTGCTGGTGCATTTTCATATCCACTTGTAGCTTCTTTTATAATAATTACATTTTCAAACTCATCTTGATAATGTTCTAAATTACGTTCCTTTGCAAATTGCACTAAATAATTACTAATGGCTGTATTATTCTTTGAGCCACGTGGAACCGCTGATATTTCTGTAAAGTAATGAAATACTTTTTTATAATCTTTTTCTATTAATAATGAATTCATATTAAACCTCTCTTTATTTACAATTAATTTTTAAAACTATGAATTGGTGCTGGTATTCTACCACCACGATTAATAAATTGTTCACAACTAAATTGATTCACTGGCATAATTGGTGCATAACCTAATAATCCGCCAAACTCAACCATTTCGCCTACACCTTTACCAATAACAGGTATAATTCTAACAGCAGTAGTCTTTTGATTAATCATACCAATTGCCATTTCATCTGCTATGATACCTGATATGGTAGAGGCTTTTGTATCGCCCGGTATTGCAACCATATCAAGACCAACTGAACATACACAGGTCATTGCTTCTAATTTTTCAAGCGTTAATGCACCTTTAAGTACTGCATTGATCATCCCTTGGTCTTCGCTTACTGGTATAAATGCACCACTTAATCCTCCTACATAGGAAGAAGCCATTACCCCACCTTTTTTAACTTGATCATTAAGTAAAGCAAGTGCTGCTGTTGTACCAGGTGCTCCAGCATATTCTAACCCCATCTCTTCAAAGATTTCTGCTATACTATCACCTACAGCTGGTGTAGGTGCTAAGGATAAATCAACAATACCGAAGGGAATATTTAAGCGCTTTGAAGCTTCTTGAGCAACTAATTGCCCAACTCTTGTTATTTTAAATGCTGTTGTTTTTATGGTTTCACATAATGTACCAAAATCAGCTCCACGAATCGATTCAAGAGCATGCTTAACTACTCCAGGACCACTAACACCTACATTAATAATTGCATCTCCTTCTGTAACACCATGAAAGGCTCCTGCCATAAATGGATTATCATCCGGTGCATTACAAAAGATTACTAACTTAGCACAGCCAATTGAATCCTTTTCTTTTGTGTATTCAGCAGTTTCAAGTATTATTTCACCTAGTAATTTAACTGCATCCATATCAATACCAGTCTTAGTTGAACCTACATTTACAGAACTACATACTCGTTCTGTTGCTGCTAATGCTTTTGGTATGGAACGAATTAAATATTCATCACTCTTTGTCATGCCTTTTGAAACTAAAGCAGAGTAACCACCTATAAAATTAACACCTACTTCTTTTGCCGCCATGTCAAGTGTTTTTGCAATCGTAACATAGTCATCCGGTGATTTACATGCACTTGCTCCTACTAAAGAAATTGGTGTAATCGATATTCTTTTATTTACAATTGGAATACCAAAATCTCTTTCAATTGCTCTACCAGTTGCAACTAAATCCTTTGCAATTGTTGTTATTTTTTCATATATATTTTTATTTAACCTATCTAAATTATTATCAACACAATCTAATAAACTAATACCAAGGGTTATGGTTCTAACGTCAAGATTTTCTTGTTCAATCATTTTGTTAGTTTCTAATACTTCATTAATATTTATCACTAGCTAGCAATCCTCCTGTATAATGAATACTTCATACTACGATTATAGATTAGGGTTACCCCTCTTTCCTTATTTGATAAGATATCCCTTACTTACCTTGAACCTTAATGGTCTAAATTCTATGCATGCGATTAAAAATATCTTCATGTTGAGTCTTTATGATAACACCAATCTCTTCTCCAATTTGCTCTAATTCTGTAGCAATTTCTTGTGTGTTTTTTGGTGCATCATTTGCATCAACAATCATCATCATATTGAAGTATCCTTGTACGATTGTCTGTGATATATCTAAAATATTCACACGATTATTTGCTAGATATGTACATACTCTAGCGATAATTCCTACACAGTCTTTCCCTACTACTGTAATTATTGTTTTTTTCATCCTTAACACCTTAAGCATATCACTATGCTTTGCCACACATTGTTGAAAGATGTTAGTGGCACCTTTCTGATAGATTTTCTTTCAACATTTCATGTTTATATAGTTGACAACATTTCTGAAGCCATTTCTCTCTTCGCTACACTTAAAATAGATTCTGATCGTTTATCTTCGTAATATTCATTTAACTGAAGTCTAACCGTTTCATAAGCTAATTCTTCATAGTTATTTTCTCTGCTTAGATGGGCTAAAGTAATATACTTTAATTTATCATGGATTAAATTCATAATTAATTTAGCAGAATGATCATTGGATAAATGACCTCTATCCCCTAAAATACGCTGTTTTAAGTAGTAAGGGTAAGCCCCTACCATTAACATATTCACATCATGATTGGCTTCTAATAATAATATTTCAGAACCATATAATTTTGAAATAATATAGTCATCATATTTACCTAAATCAGTAGCCATACCAATTTTGTGACCATCTGATGTGAAGGTGTAACATACTGGATTGGCAGCATCATGAGATATGGCAAAAGGCTCTACTAAAATATCATTAATATAAAAGGACTCATCTGGAGTAACATAGTGTAATAGCTCCTCTGGTATACGTCCAATGCTTTTAATACGTAAAATCCCATTTATTGTCTCAGGTGTCGCATAGATAGGAACATGATATTTCCTAGCTAAAACTCCTATCCCACTAATATGATCCGCATGCTCATGAGTAACTAAAATTCCTTGTAAATCACTTGGACTTACATCTATACTATTAAGACCATTTTCAATTCGTTTGCCACTAACTCCTGCATCAATTAAGAGTTTCGTATTATTGTTGCCAACAAAGGTACAATTCCCACTGCTGCCACTTGCTATACTGCATAAATTCATAAGTACCTCCTAAAGTAACTCCTATGCATTCTATAATTACATTTATTTAAATACATTCAATTTAAACGCATTCTTCAATTGCATTATAAAAAAGTATCCCTTATTCTTAAAATTTTGTCAAGTAAATAAGGGAAGATACTTTTTAAATTATTTCATCAATACTTTTTCTCTAACTTCATCACTATCAATGGTAATCCTATCTCTTCCATTTTGTTTTGAGTAATACATAGACCAATCTGCTCTATTTAATAAATCATTTGGATTTTTACAGGTCTCAGGGTAGGACGTTATACCAATACTTACATTTACATGAATCACTTCATTATTGTGTAAGTTTTCCTTATCTTTAATACTATCTCTTAATTCCTTAATATGCTCATATACAGTTAATAAATCTTTCTCAGGATACACTAAAACAAACTCTTCTCCTCCATATCGAAAAACCAATCCACCAGTAGCATTCGCTTTTTCATCAGCGATGGATGCAATCGTTTTAATAATACTATCTCCAAAGATATGACCATAGGTATCATTTATCGTTTTAAACTTGTCTATATCTAATAATGCAACGGTAATTGGTTTACCATTATTAATAGATTCTTCTACAAATTGAGGAAATAAATTGGCCAAATGCCCTCGATTATAAACACCTGTAAGGGCATCTTTAACAGCCATACTTTCCATTAAAGCATACATATTTGCATTTTTAAGAGCAATTAATATTTGAGCAACAATAGCTTGATAGAATTCCTCATTATCTAAGAAACCATCATACTTTGATGAGCCTGCATATAGAAATCCAATTTGTATTCCTTCTCTTAATAATGGAGTTATTAAAATAGAGCCAATTTGGGATGAGTTAATAAAATCATATTGATTATTATTCACTTGGTTATCAATATAGGTCTTTCCTGCTTGAATATAAGAATTAAAGCAATTATGTTCTATTAAGCTTGCTAAATTACATTCATACTCTTTATTAAAAGTAGTTTTTATTTGATATAATACCTTTTTATTATTTACCACATTCGGATTTAGGGAAATCGCACATATGTTTAACTCCAACTCCTTTATTAACGCATCTGTAATTAAGTTCATCAGATTATTTAGTTCTATTGAAGATGAAATATATTTTAAGATTTGATTTTGTAATGTAATTTCTTTGTTACTTCGATTGATTCGTTTATAAGCTGTCTCTAACATTACTTTTTGATAACTCAACTCTTCATTGGCTCTTTTCACTTTTTCTTGATGAATTTTAAGAGCTTCATTCGTCTCATTCACTGTATTTAACAACCTATTTTGCATTAGAAGCTTCTCTTCAAGGCAAGTTTTAAATCGATCTAACTCCATAGCTAAAAAGACTAGTACAATCGTGATGGATAATGCAATTCCAAGTTTAATAAATAAAATTGAATCAACTGTCCCATGTAAAAAGGTAGTAAAAGCTATGCTTATTAATGCTGGAAGAAATCCCATAATAACGCAAATTGACCGATAATAGTAATCACTAAAATCATATAATGTTGTGAGTTCGATAAATAAGATAAAATAAATCAATATAGAAATAACTAAAAAATACTTATAATTAGTAACTGAAAAAACAAATGCTGAAAATGCTAGCTCCACATAACGTAGTAGATATAAAAACTTATACTCATTAAAAAAAAGTGTTTTCTTCCCAGCGAATTCGAGTGCTAATATAGGGAATAATACCCACAGACTATAAATAGCATCTGGTGCTGATTTACTAAAGTAACGTTCTAATACAAATATAATTAATATAAAAATAAAAGGAATATGGAACTTTGAAAATCTACCATGCACTTGAAAAATATTTATAGTCAAGATTATTACTCCTTCCAGTATAATTCTATGACATCCTTTTCCTTTATAGGCATTGTGAAATCAGCTTTTTCACCGTTCAATGTTGTCACAAATTCCAAGCCCTGCGCCTTTGTTAAATCAAAAGGATAAAAATCAAATATATCAACAAAAATATAATCTTTCTTACCAGTTAGTTTTACTGGTTCATTATTAATTATAACATAGACATCATTGCTTAAATATAAATCTTTTTCTTTTATATCTTTATCCCTATTATTTTCTAACTCTGTAACTTCACCCTCTACTGGTTCATAACAGCTATTGAGGTGTTCTTCCTTATTTAGGTTACATTCAATCGTAAAATTCTCATATACTTTTTCCTCTAGAGTAGCTGCTATATGATTTACATAATAAGTTACCTCAGTGCTTAAATCCATAAATTCTAGAACTTGCTTTAATGTATAGTAGTTTAATATTCGAATATCATCATTTTCTTTAATGTTATAGAATTCTGATACCAATTGGTTATTAGCCATTACAAATTTAGGA
>JAFAEB010000282.1 GCA_023424235.1 Bacillota bacterium | reverse complement strand
TATTGAAAGGAAACATCTTTTTATTTTGTCAATGATATTGTTTTTATAGATAACCTCTTTAAATTTATTGATTAATATTAGCAAGGCTGTTATACTATTAGAAGTATTATAAGATATGACTAATGAGTCATAATTTTAGAAGAGATAGTGCCTGTTGGTTTCATCAAATAGAGATGGAGTTAAAATTTTAAATATTAATAAGAATCTTTATAATTAATTGAGATAATTCATCGCTGGTAGGATATACTATATAAAGAATATAATACTAGATTTTATACCTAGCGATGAGTAAAAATGCTTTACAAAGTGAGATTCGTATTGTACAATCAGACGGAACGTCCTTAATAAATGCCGTAGTGAATTAAGACATAAGGAGAAAGAAAATGAGTAGACCTATAGTAGCAATCGTTGGTAGACCAAACGTTGGTAAATCAACATTATTTAACACTCTAGCAGGAGATAAAATTGCAATCGTAAAAGATTATCCAGGTGTAACAAGAGATAGAATATATGCTGATGTTACTTGGCTTAATAATCAATTTACATTAATAGATACTGGTGGTATTGAACCAGAAAGCAAAGACTTATTGCTTAGTCATATGAGGCATCAAGCTGAATTGGCAATCGAAACAGCAGATGTCATAATGTTTATAGTAGATGTTAGACAAGGGCTCGTTGACGCAGATTTTAAAGTAGCCGATTTATTAAGACGATCTGGCAAACCAATTGTTTTAGTCGTAAATAAAGTTGATAACTTTGATAAGTTTATGGCTGATGTATATGAGTTCTATAATTTAGGAATTGGTGATCCTCATCCAGTATCTGCAGCCTCCATGCTTGGACTTGGAGATATGCTTGACGAAGTAGTCAAGTATTTTAATCCAGATTCTATGCAAGAAGTAGAAGATGATAGACCAAGAATTGCAATCGTTGGTAAACCGAATGTAGGTAAATCTTCTATTATTAATAAATTAATTGGAGAAGAAAGAGTTATCGTATCGGATATCGCTGGAACAACAAGAGATGCTATTGATACAACAGTTAAATATCATGGCAAAGAGTTTATCTTTATTGATACCGCTGGATTACGCCGTAAATCGAAGATTAAAGAGGATTTAGAACGTTATAGTATTATTCGTACCGTAACTGCTGTAGAACGTGCAGATGTTGTTATACTAGTTATTGACGCAAGTGAAGGTGTTACAGAACAAGATGCAAAAATAGCTGGTATTGCACATGAACGTGGGAAAGGTATCATAATAGCGGTAAATAAATGGGATAGTATTGAAAAGAATGATAAGACTATTTATGAATATACGAAAAAAATACAAAACACCTTAGCCTTTATGCAATATGCTGAAATGATTTTTATCTCCGCCTTAACTGGTCAACGTATGCCTAAGTTATTTGATTTAATTGAGCAAGTAATACAAAATCAAAATTTACGTATTCAAACCGGTGTTCTAAATGAAATTATGACAGAAGCAGTAGCATTACAACAACCACCATCAGATAAAGGTAAGAGACTAAGACTATACTACATTACACAAGTATCTGTAAAGCCACCTACATTTGTAATATTTGTAAATGATAAGGAACTAATGCATTTCTCATATACAAGGTATATAGAAAATAAGATTAGAGAAGCCTTTGGTTTCTCAGGAACATCATTAAAATTCTTTATTAGGGAGCGAAAGGAAAAAGAATAGTATGTTGCTAAAAATTTTATTTTGCTTAATTTTTGGATATGGTTTTGGCTGTATATCTACTAGTTATATTGTTGGTAAAGCAAATAACATTGATATTAGAAACTATGGAAGCGGCAATGCAGGTACTACGAATACTTTAAGAACCTTAGGATTTAAGGCAGGATTCATTACATTTTTAGGTGATGCATTAAAAGCTATCATCCCTATTTTAATAGTTAGATATTTTATTTTTCCCAATGAAGTACTTTTCGATTTATTACCATTATATACAGGACTAGGAGCGGTACTTGGTCATAATTTTCCTTTCTGGCTAAACTTTAAAGGTGGAAAAGGGATTGCTGCAACTGGTGGAATTATGTTAGCCTTTGATGTTCGTTTAGGATTAACTGCTTTGTTAATCTTTATCATAATTACTGCATTAACAAAATATGTTTCATTAGGTTCCTTAATACTTTCTATTGTATTTCCAATATGGGTGCTAATATTTTATCCTGGTGATATACATATGCTTTTAGTTAGTGCCGTATTTACTATATCTGCATTTGTTAAGCATCGTAGCAACATAAAAAGACTTCTTAATGGAACAGAAAATAAAATTGGTCAAAAAGTACAAATTGATAAGAAAATATAGGAGGTATAGATAATGGCAAAGGTCAGTATACTAGGCGCTGGTGCTTGGGGAACTGCTATTGGAATATTATTAGCACAAAATGGCCATGATGTATTAATATGGTCTGCATTAAAAAGTGAAGTAGAGTTATTAAGAAATGAAAGAGAGTTAAAAGATAAACTACCTGGTGCAATACTGCCAGACTCCATTGAAATTACTGATAATTTAGAAGAATCATTAAAAGGTATGGATTTAGTTGTATTTGCTGTGGCTTCTCCATTTGTTCGTAAAACTGCAAACATTGCAAGACCATTTGTAGCAGATAATCAAATTATAGTAAATGTAGCAAAAGGAATTGAAGAATCAACTTTATTTACATTAACTGATATTTTAAAGGAAGAAATCCCGAATGCGGATATAGCAGTATTGTCTGGACCTAGTCACGCGGAAGAAGTTAGTAGAGGAATACCTACTACTTGCGTCGTAGGAGCAGATAGCAAAAAGACAGCATGTTTTATCCAAGATGTTTTTATGAGTGAACGTTTCCGTGTATATACTAGTCCTGATGTAATTGGTATTGAGCTTGGTGGTTCCCTAAAAAATGTAATAGCATTAGCTGCTGGTGTAGTTGATGGATTAGGTTATGGTGATAATACAAAAGCTGCATTAATGACAAGAGGCATAGCTGAAATCAGTCGCTTAGGTGTAGCTATGGGTGGAAAAATGGAGACTTTTTCAGGGCTATCTGGTGTTGGTGATTTATTTGTAACTTGCACAAGTCTTCATAGTCGTAATCGTAAAGCTGGTTACTTAATAGGTAAAGGCTATACAATGGAAGATGCGATGAAGGAAGTAAACCAAATTGTTGAAGGTGTATTTTCAGCGAAAGCTGCTTTAAGTTTAGCACAAAAGTTTAATATTGAAATGCCAATTGTTGAACAAATTAATCTTGTTTTATTTGAAAATAAATCTGCCGAAGATGCAGTGAATGACCTATTACTACGTGATAAACGTAGAGAATACTCAGAATTAATCTGGGAAAAATAAAAAAGTAAGGACTTTGTGAAAATATATTTTTAATAGCAAAGTCCTTACTTGAATTTTTTCATTTTTTTTGTTATTATATAAGATGATTTGAAACGTTTTAAATAAAGGATGAAATTATGGCAACCATAAAAGATGTATCGAAATATACTGGTTTATCTGTTGGAACGATATCTAGATATCTAAATGGAGAACAGTTAAAAGAAAGAAATCAAGAGATAATAGAAAAGGCTATTATAGAACTTGGTTATGAAAGAAATTTAATAGCTAGAAGTATGAAGACTGGTAAAACAATGACCATTGCAGTAATTGTTCCTTTCCTTGCTAATATGTTTAGTATGCGAGTAATAGAAAGTATTCAAAGAGAACTACAAAAGAGTAATTACTGTGTTCTTGTATCGGATTGTAGTGGTAATCTAAGTCAAGAAATCAATCGTATTGAATTTATGAAAGGGAGACAGGTGGATGGTTTTGTATTAATGCCTAGTGGTAATAAGGCAGATACCATAAAAAAGACGGTAGGTAATATTCCTCTTATACTAGTGGATCGTATTTTAGATAAACCGATATTTGACTCTGTTATTATAAATAATGAACTTAAAACTTACGAACATGTAGTATCATTACTAGATTCAGGTATTCGAAAGATTGGTATTATAAAAGGTCCAGATAATATATCAACTGCAAGGCAAAGACGTATGGGATATGAAAAAGCCTTGGAAGCTTATAATATTAAAAACAGATATGAGTATCAATGTCAAGAATTCAGTATTGAAGAGGGTTATAAAGGGATGAAGGAGCTAGAAAAATATAATCTTGAAGCTATATTTGCTAGTAACTATGAATTATCAGTAGGAGCAGTTAATGCGAATGATAATAACAATCTTAAAATTTTAGGTTTTGATACGTTTGATATTCCAGTAAGGTATTACGATAATTATACAGGTATAGCACAACCAATAGAAGAGATAGGTAGATTAGCAGCAATTGTACTATTAGATAGAATACATAACCCGAATAAGGATATTGAAAATCTAATAATATAATATCTCAGAATTAAAATGAAACGTTAAGTTTCATTTTAGTTTATAAAAAATTGAAACGTTTCATAATTTATTGTAAAAATGTAAGGATTATCATATTTATTGTTTATGTATATTATATATTTTCATATTTTCAACATTTAGATAATAGGAGGAAATAATATGTTAAAAAATATACCAAAGGCTTTATCACCTGAACTTTTAAAGATTTTATGTGAAATGGGCCATGGAGATGAAATTGTAATCGCTGATGGTAACTTCCCAAGTTCAAGTATGAACACACGAGTTATTCGAGCAGATGGAATACATGCATCTGTAATATTAGATGGAATTCTTACCTTAATGCCATTAGATCAATATGACAGTAATAATTTTATTCTAATGGAAGTAGTAAAAGGTGATAAGGTTGTTCCAGTTATATGGAAGGAATACGAAGATATCCTAGCTAAATATGAGCCAAATGCTCATATTGACAAAATCGAACGTTTTATGTTTTATGAACGTGCTAAAAAAGCTTATGCCATAATTGCTACTGGGGAACCAGCACAATATGCAAATATTATATTAAAAAAAGGTTGTATCATAGGAGAGTAAGCATGAAGGTAAAAGGAACATATTTTCAAAATGACGAAAAAAATCCTTTAGTATATGGAGATGTCACGATCATCAATCCACCAAGACAAATACTTAAAGGAAAAGAAGAAAAAGAGGGAATACTTGCAAAGACTGTAATTGCAGGTTTTTGTGGAACAGATTACGAACTAATGAAAATGGGTCAAAGTGGGAAGCTATCAAGTAAATTTCCTAGGGGTCAAAATAGACTAATCAATGGCCATGAGGGTATCGTATGGGTACCATCGAGAGAAGAATTTGCAATTGTACTTATCCGTGGTGGAAATAGCTATGATCCGACTAGATATACAGAGGATGAAACATATTTTGAATATGGTTGTGATGGAGCGGATGGTCTTTTTTCTGATATGAATTATTATCATCCAGATATGTTACTTAAGATTCCTGATGGATACGTGGAAAACGGTAAAATCAATCTATCCTTTGCGAAAAAGATGGTATTTCCTGATCCTTATGGCTGCATGGTTTTCCAATTAGAGAGAATGGAAGATTTAGGTGAGGCACATAATTTCAGAGTTGAGATGGCGAAACATCAGGTTGATGAAGTGAAAGCAAGAACCCTTGCAAGAGAGAGCTTATTCAAACGAGTTGTTATCTTTGGTTTAGGAACAACAGGAATGTTTATTGGTGATTTGATTCGAAGGAATTATAAAGACGCTCATATTGTCTATGTAGGAAGAAGTGAGGAATCATCTGAAAAAGTTCAATTTGCATTAAAGCAAACAAATGCTACTTACCTTCAAAATAAGTATGACACTACAAAAGAGCTTAGTGAGAAATTAATTGAAACCTTGGGAGGTACTGCAAGCTGCTTTATTGGTGTTAGTGGGTCAAGTGTTGAACATGAAGTTGCATTTACATATGGGGTTTTAGGCTGTAATGGTATTTATAATAGTTTTTCCCTAGGACCTAAATTAACCGTTGATACGATGCCATTTGGATTTAAAAATCACTTAATATTTGGTTCGATTAACTTTAGAAAAGATCATATGGAAAAAGCAATTCAAATTTTAGAACATAGTAATTATGATAAAATAGTAGAATTAATCGATAAAGAAGAATTTATTAAGGATCCAATGGATGCTTATATCAATAAAATCTATTCAAAGAGTGCAGCACTTAAAACAGCAGTTATATGGAATGAAGAGTATGTGAATATGGATAAATAAATTATATAAAGTGAGGGTTTATTATGAAATCTGTTATTATTAGAAAACCTTATGAGATTGAAGTTATTGATATAGATATGCCTATAGCTAAAGAAGGAGAGGCATTACTTAAAGTTATGTATTGTGGTGTCTGTGGCGCCGATGTTTCAAGTTACACTGGTAATCAACCTTTTACTACATACCCAAGAATTCCGGGACATGAATTTAGTGCAAAAATCCTTCAAATACCAGATAATGAATACGGATTACAAGTTGGAGATATTGTAACTGCAAATCCATACTATAATTGTGGTAATTGTTATTCATGTAAGCGTGGCTTTGTGAACTGTTGTACAGACAACCAGACGATGGGAGTACAAAGAGATGGAAGCTTCTGTGAATATATTACCATGCCTATCGATAGAATCATATATGGAAATGGTTTAAATGCGAAGGAACTCGCTTTAATTGAACCATTTGCTATTAGTTTCCATGCTTTATCAAAAGTTAATTTAAAAGAAACAGATAAGGTATTGATTGTTGGTTCTGGTCCGATCGGATTATTTGCACTTATGAGTGCTAAATTAACAAAAGCTAAGGTTTATGTATGTGATGTTTTAGAAGGTAGATTAGAGAAAGCATTAGAATTAGGTGCTGATGGTGTCATTAATACCAAGAAAACTACTTTACAAGAAGCAACAAAGGAACTTACTAGCGGTAATGGATTTGATGTATGTATTGAGGCTTGTGGTTTATCTGATACATTTTTATCATGTATAGAAGCTGTAGCATTTGCTGGAAGTATTGTTTTAATTGGTAATGGAAAGAAAGAAACTACCTTTAATCACTCCATTTTATTAAAGAAGGAATTAAAGGTATATGGTAGTAGAAATGCTTATACATCTGACTTTAAATCATTAATCAAACTTGTAAAATCGGAAGGTATTAATTTACTAGACTTAGTTAGTAATGTATATGAGAAGGAATATGCGGATGAAGCATTTAAGGCACTTTCTAATAATCAAGGAGAACTTATTAAGGTATTAGTAGAGATGTAGGAGGAATGGTATGATTATTGATGCTCATGCTCATTTATGGAAAGAACAAAAAGGCTTAGTAAATGGATTAGCTGTTTACCATACTAGGAATGGTAAGAGTATGTTTAATAAGGAAGAGCTACAAATGCTACCTCCTTACATGAATGATGGTGAAAACACGGTAGAACGTTTTCTAGCTAATATGGATTATGCTAGAGTAAATGCTTGTGTAATAACTCAAGAATACATAGATGGTAATCAAGATGCTTATCTCTTAGAAGCAAAAGAAAAATATCCTAATCGTATGAAAATATGTAGCTTATATGAAGAAGATGATAACTATAGAGTCCATGGATTTGATGGTATAAAGATATGTGCAGGTAGATTATCAATACCACTTTCAGAAACCTTACCTGTTTTTAAAAAGGCTGAGAAACAAGGGATGTTTATATCGATAGATCTTTTTGAAGGGGCTAAACAGGTAAAAGAGTTAGAATATATTGTAAAGGAATGCCCAAATGTAAAAATTGCAATTGGTCATTTTGGAATGCCTACATTTGATGGTTTTGAAAAGCAAATAGGTCTAGCTACTTATCCTAATGTATATATTGAAAGTGGTGGTATTACATGGCTATTTCATAAGGAATTCTATCCATATCCAAGTGCTATTAAGGCAATAAGGACTGCGATAGATATATGTGGTATAGAGAAATTAATGTGGGGAAGTGATTATCCTAGAACCATGACAGCAATTACTTATAAAATGTCATACGATTTTATTGTAAATTCCAACGAATTAACAGATTATGAGAAGGAACGTTTTTTATTTAAGAATGCCTATGATTTTTATGACTTTTCAAATATGGTTGAAATGCCTTATATAAAAAATATGGTTGAATAGAGAATTTAATAAAATTATAGAATGATTTACTTTGCTCTAGCATATGTATAGATATAACCGAAAGGAGGACGGCATATGTTGGAGCAATTTTCGTCACTTGACTTATCAAACCAAATATTTGATGTTTACAATGATATTAAGGCTAGGACAGGCGGTGACATATACATAGGTGTGGTGGGGCCCGTAAGAACTGGAAAATCAACTTTTATCAAACGATTTATGGATCTATTAGTAATTCCGAATATAACTGATGTTCATAGTAAGGAAAGAGCAATAGATGAGCTACCCCAAAGTGCAGCAGGAAAAACAATAATGACTACAGAACCTAAGTTTATCCCTAAAGAAGCGGCAGAAATTGTATTAGGAGAAGATACGAAAGTTAATATTAGGCTGATTGACTGTGTAGGATATATGGTGGAAGGTGCAGCTGGACATATAGAGAATGAACAAGAGAGATTAGTTAAAACTCCTTGGTTTGAACATGAAATTCCATTTACTCAAGCTGCTGAGTTAGGTACTCAAAAAGTTATAAATGATCATTCAACCATCGGTATTGTTGTGACTACGGATGGAAGTTTTGGGGATCTTATAAGAGATAATTATATTACAGCAGAAGAAAAAACAATAGCTGAACTTAAAAAATTAAAAAAACCTTTTATTGTTTTACTAAATAGCAATAAACCATATTCTGATAGTACCATTAATTTGGCAAATGAAATAGCTGCTAAATATAATGTTACTGTTATGCCAGTTAATTGCGAACAACTTAAAAAAGATGATATTAATCGTATCATGACTAATATCTTATCCGTATTTCCTGTATCTGAAATTGATTTTTATATGCCTAAGTGGGCAGAAATGTTACCAGATGATCACTGGTTGAAAGTTGATTTAATTAATTCTATTAAAGGATTACTTAAAAAATTAAATTTAATAAAAGATGCAAGGCCAGATAATCTAGTTACGGATAGCAATTATGTTAAAAAGTTTAAAATCGATAAAATCGAAATGGAAAATGGTTGTGTAAAGGTTAATGTCGAGTTTGATGATGCTTATTATTATACTATTTTAAGTGATTTAATTGGTGTACCAATAGCAGATGAATACCAATTGATTGCTACTATTCGCGATTTAGCTAATACTAAAGTTGAATATGATAGAGTAAGGAATGCTTGTGAAGAAGTTCGCAGTAAAGGCTACGGAGTTGTTGTACCAAGAAAAGAAGAGATTACAGTGGAAGAACCTGAAATTATGAAACATGGTAATAAATATGGTGTTAAAATCAAAGCCAGTGCACCATCTGTACATATGATTAAAGCAAATATTGAAACTGAAATCGCTCCTATCATTGGTAGTGAAGAACAAGCAAATGATCTAATCAATTATATTAAGAGAAATGCTTCTGAAAATCCTGAAGGAATATGGGATACAAATATTTATGGTAAATCCATTGATCAATTAATCAATGAAGGTATTAATACTAAAATTAGCAAAATGACAGATGACAGTCAATTAAAATTACAAGAAACGATGCAAAAAATTATAAATGATAGTAATGGCGGAATTATTTGCATTATTATTTAAGTTTAATTTATCTAATTAAAATAAAAGACAAAACGACTTGGATTTTCCAGTTTCGCTTTGTCTTTTTTTATTGGAATTCTAATGTTTTTGTGCAATTTATTCATAATTAAAATCATCGGAATAAGGATATATTTGAATCAGCTTACTTCGAACTACAATTCGATGGGTAGAGATAC
>JAFAEB010000270.1 GCA_023424235.1 Bacillota bacterium | reverse complement strand
GTATAATTCTTCCCCTATCCCAACCATTTTAAGTGCCTCATAGGCTCTAAGTTCTACTTCAAGTGAATCAAGTCCTAAATTTTTAGGTCCAAAGCAAACATCTTTAAAAACAGTGGTTTCAAATAATTGGTGTTCTGGATATTGAAATACTAACCCTACTTTACTACGTAGTTCCTTCATTTTAAAATCTTTTTCATATATATCTTTACCATTATAATAGATAGAACCACTAGTTGCTTTAATTAGACCATTTAAATGCTGAATTAGTGTTGATTTTCCTGAACCGGTATGTCCGATTAAGCCTATAAATTCTTTATCATTAATTACTAAATTAATGTCTTTTAAGGCATGTCTTTCATAAGCCGTACCAGGACTATATATATAATTTACTTTATCAATAATAATAGCCATAATTCCTCCTTGGCTTCTAGCGTATCCCTATAAGTTTCTTTCACTTAATATAGAAACAATTTATTTTTTAGACTTAATAATCGATAAGGCTTCAACTAATTCTTCAATGCTTAATATTCCACTAGGAATATCAAGACCTGATTTTTTTAATTCATAAGCCAACTCTGTTACTTGAGGAACATCCAGACGGTATTGCTTTAATTCTTCAACTTTAGAGAATATTTCTCTTGGTGTTCCCTCCATTACTACCTTACCTTTATCCATCACAAATACTTTATCTGCAAATATAACTTCTTCCATATAATGTGTAATAAGAATAATCGTAACTTTCTCGATTTTATTTAACTCTTTTACTGTTTTTATAACTTCTTTTCTACCATTCGGATCTAGCATAGCAGTTGGTTCATCTAAAACAATACATTCTGGTTTCATTGCCATAATACCAGCAATTGCAACTCTTTGCTTTTGACCACCGGATAATTTATTAGGAGAATGTTTTCGATATTCAAGCATTCCAACAGCACTAAGGCTTTTTTCAACTCTCTCCCATATTTCACTGCTTGGTACACCTAAGTTTTCTGCACCAAAACCTACATCTTCTTCGACTACAGTTGCAATAATTTGATTATCTGGATTTTGAAATACCATACCAGCAACTTGTCTTATATCCCAGACCTTATCTTCTTCTTTGGTATCCATACCATTTACTAAAAGAGTACCATCTCCTGGGGTTAAAATGGCATTAATATGTTTTGCAAATGTAGATTTACCTGAACCATTATGTCCAAGGATCGCTATAAAATCTCCTTTTTTAATATCAAGACTAACATCATCAATTGCACGATTTATAGACTCTACATTTCCTTCTTCATCTCTTCTTATATATTCATATACTACATTTTTTGCATTTATCATTCCCATAGACATATCCTCTTAAGCTACTACCTAGCTTTGTTCTATAATTTCTAACTCTTAACTTTCTACATTGTAAATTATTATGTAAAGAATTGCAATCAATTTTTACATAAACCTAAATTTCAAACCATTGACTTTTTAAGGCCAAATGAGTATATTAATTCTATGATTTCCACTTTAGTATTTTTTATCATATTTTTATATTACTAGTTTGTACTCATTTTGAATATCATAATTATATATAATTATAAGAAATAAAGGAAGGATGCCAATCACGAAAAACAATTGGCTATATCATTAAAATATGATATAAGGGTATGTAATAATGGATAATTTTAAGAAAGAGAAGAATGAAGATAAGCTTTATGACCAAAAGTATAAGCCAGATGTAGACATAAATAACGAGACAAGGAATCAAGAGAATCTTATAAAGAAAGATATAGAAACTGACTCCAATTCAAATTCGAAAGCGAACAAATCCATAAAATCTGATTTACTGGATATTCTTAAAATAGTTGTATTTGCTTTCGTACTCTCTATCTTACTTAATAAGTTTGTTATTACCACATCTACGGTTATATCTGGTTCTATGGAGAATACAATTATGACTGGTGATAAAATAATCGCGAATAGGCTTTCTTACTTATTTAACGAACCAAAGCGATTTGATATCATTGTTTTTCATTTTCCTGATAATGAAGAAGATATTTACCTAAAACGTATCATTGGTCTACCAGGTGATAAAATTGAAATTAAGGAAGGTAAGGTGTTCATTAACGATAGCATTGAACCACTTGTTGAAGATTATTTACATGAAGAGATGAAAGGAAGTTTTGGACCTTACAATGTACCAGAAGAGTCTTACTTTCTATTAGGAGATAATAGAAACTCTTCCACAGATTCTAGAGAATGGGAGAACACTTATTTAAAGAAAGATAAAATTATAGGAAAAGCCTTTCTTCGTTATTATCCTATTATAAAAATAATTAATTAGCTTGAATGAATGATAGGTATTGAATTCCATAGATAAGTAAAAGCAAAGGAATTGTTGTGATAATTATTGGTCTAAAACGAATTTAAATGCTTATTTAAGGCCCTAAACCCATCCATTCGATATTTATATCAAACAGTTAGAAAAAGCTTTAAAAAAGGCTAATTGCTAATATATTACATGAATGAAATCTATTCTTCCAACATAAAAAAGTTGTCCTTACGGACAACTTTTTATTATGTGAAGTTTTGCTTCAACTTTATATATTATAAAGATAAATACGAATTAAACTAATTCAATTAATACTTCCATAGCTGCATCACCTTTACGTGGTCCAATCTTAACGATTCTTGTGTAACCACCATTACGGCTTACATACTTAGGAGCGATTTCATTAAATAATTTTTCAGTTAAATCAACTTCTTTTGTATTTCTCTTTTTACCAGCAACTTCAGTTGGAACTTCAGTTACAGTATAAAGAACTTTAAGCATTTGTCTTCTAGCGTGTAGACGGGATGCATTGTCTTTTTTGATCGTTTTGTCAACTTCGTCATAAACAGTAACTTTCTTACCGTCAACAACTTCTTTCACTCTCTTACCATCTTTATCTTTACGCGCAACTTTAGCTTTTACTGTAACAGTTTCGAAGTTATCTTTTTCTTTTACAGCTAACGCGATTAAGCTTTCAGCTATTTTACGAATTTCTTTTGCTTTTGCTTCAGTAGTAACAATTTTACCATTATATAATAGGTTAGTTACTTGATTTCTAAGCAATGCTTTTCTTTGACTTGCAGTTCTTCCAAGTTTTCTATAGCCTGCCATTTGTTTCCCTCCTTTGACTTCTGTCTTTAGTCATCACTTGCATTAAGTGATAAGCCAAGCTCTTTCAGCTTTGCTAATACTTCTTCTAATGACTTACGACCAAGGTTTCTCACCTTCATCATATCTTCAGAAGTTTTATTAGTTAATTCTTCAACCGTATTAATTCCGGCTCTCTTTAAACAATTATAAGAACGAACTGATAATTCTAATTCGTCTATATTCATTTCCAGAACTTTTTCTTTTTCATTATCTTCTTTTTCAACCATTATTTCAGCGGTTTTAGCATTTTCAGATAAATCAATAAATGAATTCAGATGTTCGCTTAAAACCTTAGCAGCAAGACTTACTGCTTCATCAGGTACTAAAGTTCCATTTGTATATACATCTAATGTAAGCTTATCAAAGTCTGTAATTTGTCCAACACGAGTATTCTCTACAGTTAAATTGACACGCTCAACAGGAGTGTAAATAGAATCGATTGGAATTACACCAATTGGTAACTCATCGTTCTTATTTTTATCAGCACTTATATAACCTCTACCTTTAGTTATAGTAATTTCCATATATAATTTACTGTCAGCACCACCGTTAAGTGTAGCAATAACTAAATCAGGATTTAATATCTCAATATCAGGATCTGCTTGTATGTCTCCAGCTGTAACTACGCCTTCTCCTTCGAACTCGATATAAGCTGTCTTTGGTTCGTTGGTTTCACTTGTATTTTTAATTGCTAAGCTTTTGATGTTCATTATGATTTCAGTAACGTCTTCTTTAACGCCTGGGATCGCACTAAATTCATGAACAACGCCATCAATTTTAACTTGACTTACTGCAGCTCCTGGTAAGGATGATAGCATAATTCTTCTAAGAGAATTACCAAGTGTTGTTCCGTATCCTCGCTCCAAAGGTTCTACTACAAAACGTCCAAATTTTTTATCTTCAGAAATTTCTGCAATTTCAATTTTTGGTTTCTCAAAATCAAACACAATAGGACCCTCCTTTTGGGTTATTATGATACGATTAATGA
>JAFAEB010000245.1 GCA_023424235.1 Bacillota bacterium | reverse complement strand
TGGATGAAGTTGCAGATAAATTAGTATCTTATTTAAGAGAAGAAATGAAGCATCTAGAAGTTGGTAATCCATTAGAAAAGCAAGTTGATATTGTTCCTCTTATAAATACAAAAGCAGCTGATTTTGTTTGGGATTTAATTGAAGATGCCAAAGCAAAAGGAGCAAAATTAATTACTGGTGGAACAAGAGAAGGAAACTTAATTTATCCTACTTTATTTGATTATGTGACAACAGATATGAGAGTTGCGTGGGAAGAACCATTTGGCCCAGTATTACCAATTCTAAGAGTTAAAACTGTGGATGAGGCAATTGAGATTGCGAATGAATCAGAATATGGTTTACAAAGTTCTGTATTTACCGAGAACCTTACAGATGCCTTCTATGTTGCAAATCGTTTAGAAGTAGGTACTGTTCAGATAAATAATAAAACAGAACGTGGACCAGATCATTTCCCATTCCTAGGTGTTAAAAAATCAGGTATCGGAACTCAAGGTATTCGTTATTCCATCGAAGCTATGACAAGAGTAAAAGCTACCGTAATTAACTTACATCATTAATCCTTAATGCAAGAATCAATTTGATTCTTGCATTTTTTAGTTTATCATGATTAACTAAAGTTATTTGCACTTGACTTTCACAAATTTAAAGTTATGATAGAGTAATGTAATAAAATTATTGGAGGTTTTGAAATGGTAGGAATTGGAACACTTGTAAATGTAATTGCAGTAATCTTAGGGAGTGGAATTGGATTACTTTTTAATGGTGGCTTAAAGAAACGTTTTCAAGATATATTAATGCAAGTATTAGGTCTTTCCGTCATTTTTATTGGAGCATCGGGTGCGTTAAAGGGTATGTTTGTATTAAAAGATTCAACCATTGAAACCACAGGTAGTATGCTGTTAATTCTCTCCTTAGTCATTGGCTCCTTTCTTGGTGAGTGGATTAATATAGAGGGAAAAATGGAGCAATTCGGAGAGTTCATCAAGCAGAAAGTAAAAGGGAATAATAATCCTAAATTTGTAGAAGGATTTGTTAGTACTTCATTAGTAACATGTGTTGGAGCTATGGCTATCGTGGGTGCCCTACAAGATGGATTAATGCGTGATCCCTCTATGCTCTTTACAAAATCAATATTAGATGGGGTAATCGCTATTATATTTGCTTCAACTCTTGGTATTGGAGTTTTATTTTCAGTAATTCCATTAGCATTATACCAAGGAGCAATCACGATATTTGCTAAGTTTATAGAACCTATTCTCACTGATACCATGATTAGTAATATGTCTTTTGTTGGTTCCGTATTAATATTTGGAATTGGTGTTAATTTAGCCTTTGGGAAAAAATTTAAAGTTGGCAATATGCTCCCAGCCTTAATTATTGTAATAATAAGTAGCTTGTTTTTTTCTTAATTCTTAATTATAAATTTTGAATTAGGTATGGAATAATCCATTGAATCATACATAAAAATCCATTAATATTTTCATAATAAATAAAATGATGCATTTTGGAAAATTTATATACAATAGATTCGTGGTAATCCAGTAAAAGTACATGCTTTGCGGGTGCATTCTCACAGAATATTTTTATTTCATAGGAGGTAAATTTCTAAGAAATAAAATAAGCATAAATGCGAACTCCTATAGTTTGCATTTATGCTATAAATTATTTAATATTTAAATCATTCTTTAATCCGATATAAGCTTCCTCAATATATTTAAAATCTACTAGATAGCCAATATGATTATTCGACTTTTCATATTTTATAATATGTGAAGTAACTAAAGCACTGATATGATAGGAGATAGTTGCACTTGATACCTCTAAAGCTTTTGCTATATTCTTGGTCGATGTTTCACCATTTGCAATTAAACGAAGAACTTCATATCTAGTTTTATCTCCAAGGTTTTTAAAGATCTGAACTCTTTCATTTAATTTATTCTCCATTCTTTCTTTCATTGACTGAAAGACCTTCTCCATCTGTACGCCCCAAGCAAAGTAAGGGGTAGGGGATGTAGTAGAGATTTTTAAGACAAAGGAGGAAATATAGGATATTAATACATTATTAGCATCTTCTGTTATAAGATCGGATTCAATCATAGAGAACGTGATTTCTTCAAGACCTTCTTCTCCTTTATTATTTAACATATCAACAAAATAAGGACCATAATCTTTAATTATTGGCTCAATTTCTGAATATAAATTAAGATAAATTGGAAGAATTTTATACATTAATTCAATATATTGATTCATATATTTTTTGGTATCTTCAATAATTAATAATAGATTCCATTTCACGCCTGAGTCAATGGGTAAATCATTGATGAGGTTCATTATTTCTTTCTTGTCATTACTAATCTCGGCTGCTTTTTCCATAAGATCTAGGATATTCGTGTTCTTTTGTTCAATGGATAGCATGGTTGATATTATACTTTGTTTCATTTCTTCTTCTGTTAAAGAAAGTAATTTTTCTAAATAGCTTTCTTCATTATCAAATCCAAAGAATGAATTTGCTTTTGTGATTAAATAATTGAAATCATATGATTCCATAAAATCTTTTGAATAGAAGAACTCTATTTCTTTTTTTAAAGGTTTTAAATAGGACGAACTTCGATTAAGAAATTCAAGGTATGTCTTATCTGCAATTTCATAAAATAAATCATCTCCATCTATGGTATTTAGTTCTTCCTCAGAAAAAATTAGTCTTGGAAACTCAATAAAATCGTTGATTCTACTTTCATTGAAATAAAATTGATACTTCAATACTTACTCCTCCTAATTTCTAGATAGCATCATCTAAAGTAATATTATCACAAACTAGTTTCTCTTCTTCTAAAGTATCATCTGAACCCTGTTTTGCATCATCCATTTGATATAATATTTTTTTATAGCAAAGAACTGATACAAATAGAATGAGCCCACTAGATAGTATAACAAAACTTGAAGGTATTATATCATAAAGTAGTCCAAAAATCATCTGTCCGATAGGAATAAATATCGTTACTACTAGATTAAATACGGTTGATGTTCTACCCATCATCTCAATAGGTACTATTTGACTAAATAAAGTTCCCGTAGCAATGTTAATAGAAGTAGCACTTATACCGACTAAAAAACTAATTAAAAGAATATATATAAAAGGTATTAGGTTAGAGTCACTACCAAAACTCAATATACCACTAGGTCCTATAGACATAAAGATAGTCAAAATTGCAATGGAAAAGAGACTTAGAAAGCTTAGTTTACCTATTGGTATCTTTTTTATCATACTGGATAAGAAAATAGGTGTAAGGATCATGGATAATGATAAAATCGTTTGAAATAAAGCGTATTGGTAATCCGTTGTTTTTAAAACTTCTTTTAAAACAAATATCAAACCGATAGAAAAAAGTGGCCCTACGCAAAAGTTTACGATTGTAGCAATTCCAATAATCGAAGATATAAACTTGTTCTCCTTAATAATTTTAATACCTTCATATAAATCGAATTTAAATTGCTTTAAGTCAATGTGTTCAGGTGTAACATGAGTTTTTGGAACAATTAAAAATAGCTCACTAACTGCGGATAAAAAGAAACTTACTACACAAAGATAAAGAATAGCCTGCATACCAAAATATCCATATATAATTGAAGCAATAATTGGTGCTAGAAGTTGCCCTATGTTATTAATAAGTGAATTTGTTGCATTGGCATGCATCAAATCTTCTTTGTCCACAATGCTTGGAAGAATTCCAGCAATCGAGGAGTGAAAGAAAATTTCTGTAATTTCTAAAAGGATTACAAAAACGTAAAGTAGTGGTATGCTTATGCTTCCATTTACAAAATAGATAATGCTAAAAAAAGCAATAATAAAGGCATTTAAAAAATCTAAAAATACAATACTCTTTTTCCTGTCAAACCAATCTCCGAATACACCCGCAATAGGAGATAGTAATAATCTTGGAATAATTAATATGGAAAGTATAGATGCAAAAATAGTAGCAGAACCCGTTACGGATAATACATATAAGGATAATGCGAATTGTAGCATATTACTTCCTAATAAAGATACAAACTTACCTGCTGAATATAAAGTAAAATTCTTGCTCTTAAATAATTTTAAACTCATGCTTAGCCCTCCAGATATTAATATAGATGATAGAAGTTTATCTTCATATCATTTATTGATAAATACATTATCTTATAATTTATATCTAATGTCAATAACAAAATTAGATATTTTTCTAATTATTATATGAATGACTAATTTTTGGTATATGTCATCTAAAAAGCTGAATTAATTAAGTAATGTAATGATTCATAAAGTTAAGGTATTTATAAAGTTACCCTTATATCAATGTAAAAAATTTATAAAGTTATAATAGGACTTATAATTATATATAATTTACATAATAATATCTTTAATTACTTGTAAAATTGGCATTATCTATATTGCTATTTTACTATGGTCTAATCTATACTGAGAATAGTTTGGCTACATAAAGGAAGGAGTGTTTATCTATTGAGACATTTAAGAGTTGGGATTATTTCTGATACCCATGGATTACTTAGAAATGAAGTAATCGATATATTAAAAACTTGTGATTATATCATACATGGTGGTGATATATGTGGACCGGAAATTCTTGATACTTTAACAATGATTGCTCCTGTTTTTGTAGTTCGTGGAAACAATGACAAAGGAACTTGGGCCCTTGATTTGAAAAAAGAAGAAACTTTTCAAATAGGAGGATTACATTTTTATATGGTTCATGATAAAGGAGATGTACGTAAGGATCTATCCGGTATTCATGTAGTTATCTATGGTCACTCACATAAATATGCAGAGGAGCAAAGACAAAATATATTATGGCTTAATCCTGGAAGCTGTGGAAAAAGAAGATTTCGTCTACCTTTATCTATGGCTATTATGGATATTAAAGATATGAAATATGAAGTTAAACAGGTAAGTATTGAAGGATAACTTTTTTCTGTTCTTTGAATAACAGAAAGAAAAGCTAAGGGTTATCCCTTAGCTTCACCTGTTAGCTTGTTAATACAATCAATTATATCAGCTCTTGTTCGATTCTCATCGGTGTGTTTTAATACATAATCTCTTGTATCCGAATCAAGAGAGTTAAGATAATCATTTTTTTCATTTAATGATATAAATACACTTGGATATATTAAATAATTATCCGTTGGAACAGAATTTGAAATCGGTTGAGCTGGTGGTATTGGAATAAATGGATCCATTCGAATCACCTCCATGATTCATTATTTGTAGATCCTTTTATATTTATTCGATTACTTCTGTTCTATAGTAGAAATGGTATACTATTTATACTAAGTTAAATATTACTCTATATATCTATAAGCTGCTTTGTAAGCTGATGCATTAATAAAAGGGAAGGTAAACATATGAAAGTGGAAGACATAAAGAGACAAGGAGCTATTTACTTTGAACGAATTGAAGACGGCTTTGAACAATATTCTTATTATTTTTTAGAAGGTACAAAAAAAGAAGTCTGTGATAGAGTGAGAGACATCATTGAAAACGAAGGTTTTGAGAATTGCTACGTTGACTTCTATTGCAATCAATTACATGCTGAAGAAAAACGTATCGTTGAACAAGTGCTAACAAAGGATGAGTTTGATTATATAATAACAAATACATCTAAAGAAAGCATCTTTTATCCTCTCACCAAAAGACTACTAGAAATAACATTAAAACTATCAATTGATGAAATCTTGTTTAGTAGCTTTTATTGTTGCAAAACTCCTCTGACAATATGGGGTAATTATAACAATAAGTTTCCTGTATTCTATAATTAATAAATAGGATAGTAGCTTCGCATTGCTACTTAGTAAATATTTAATTAGGTTTACATAATATATTTATGTAAACCTAATGTTAGAGTTTAAATTCTACATCCATTTTTAGAGTATATATAATTATACAATCCCACATGTTTAATTTCATCTGTCAACATATCTGTTACCATATTAATATGAACTCTTGATTCCATTGCATATAATATTTTACGGTAGAGTTCGATATTCTTGCTATCACCTAGTATCGCTGTTTTAAGTCCTTCGCAAAAACAAGAAGGTTGCTCATATTCAGCGATTAATTCTGGTTCAGGCACCTCTTCTCCAGTTAAGTCGAAATAAATTTGCTTTAATAACTGATAATG